>JAGBRZ010000188.1 GCA_017632155.1 Clostridia bacterium | reverse complement strand
AGGTCTGTCTTCTCGGCTTACGCCTCCATTTTCCTTCGAAAAACCGACAGACCTACCGGGCGCAGGCAGCCTGCGGGCGCCGCCTCAGGATGACATCGTTTCTTTTGAAGGGGGCTGCGCCCCCTTCACCCCTGCATTGCGTGTGCGAACATAGCTTTTTACTAATTATTTGTGCATATTGCTATATGTTAATTTTCAATATACGTTTGTCAGCAGTCTGAAACCGCGCCGTCGCGCGGTTTTTACTTATTATACATCTCTTTTCCTCTTAAAGCAAAGGAAGATTATTGCGATCGCAATAACGGCGATGAGCAGATAGTAATACTTCACAAAACCGTTATCCTGCTCCAATATCAAAGGCGCTTCTTCGGTAGTCACCTCGGGTTCGGTCTCCTGCGGTGATGTGCCGACGGTTTCGCCGGTTATTTCAGCGGTAGTTTCCTCTATGGTGGTTTCGGGTTCTGTTTCGGGAGGAGCAGTTTCCTCCTCTGTGGTTTCGGGAGCTGTGGTGACCTCCGGCTCGGCTGTGGTTTCGGGCGCTTCCGTTGTCACGGGAATCGGCACGGCGTTATACACGGCGCGGTAGACCTCGTTGCCGCGAGCAGTTTCGCTGACGGTCTTATCCCACCCCACGAACTCATAAGTAAACTCTCCATCTGCGGGTCTGATGGGATCCTCGGGAATGATGATATTGTTGCCATAGGGGTATTTGCCGACGGATATGCTTCTTCCGTCGTGATCGACAAATTCAACCGTATATTCCTCAATTCGCCAGATGGCATAAAGAGTTGCATCGGCATCGGCGGTGTAAACGGAATCCGAGAGGTACTCGATAGCACCGTCCTTTACCGAAGACCAGCCGATAAGGCTATATCCCTCTCGGTGGGGAATGCGAGAAGCGAGCTCAAGCGGAACGCCCGCATCCTTATAATGATACGAAAGCGGCGACTCGCCACCGTTTGTGTCAAGAGTCAAAGTAAACTGCTCCCTTTCGGCATAAAGCAAGTATATCCAACCCTCGACTCCGCCGAAATCAACAAGTCCCCAGCCAAGATCGACCTCTTTGACCTCTACTCTGTCGCCCGCCTTGAGCTGACCGATCACATCCTCGCGGACGTTGATCTCGCGGCAAACGGGCACGTCATTTGTCACCGTGTAAAAGCCCGGCAGCTTTTGGTCGGTTTTGTATGTAAAATCATACTTGGTATCCGCAAGAGTTTTATAATTCGGTGTGGCATAACCCACGAGCTTTTCGCTGTCAAAGGGATAGGATTTTTGGCAAACGCAGTAGTTGTCCGTGTTTCCCTCAATGGTATAAACGAATCCGCTGTCGGTTCCCATAACGATGCCAACGTGGCTCGACACGTAGCCTTGCGCGGCATCCTCGGGCTTGATGAAAAAAATAATATCGCCCGTCTGCGGGATATAACCGCTTTTTGCTTCCTTGAACATTCCGCGCGAACGGAAATCCTTGACCGCGCGCGAACAGCTGACAAAGGTCGGAATGGTGGATTCCGCCACCCGCGCCTGACGCAGGCACCAGGACACGAACGCCGCACACCAGGAATAGCCGTAGCTCATTCCGTTGCCCTCGCCGTTGTCGAGCTTGCCGTACATACGGTTGTACTCGGCAAAGTTTTTGAATCCCTCAAGGTTCGAGCCGCTCATATCCGAGTCATCGTTGCCCTCGTGATAGCCGTACTGCGTCAGCGCGATCGAAACAAGGTCGTATCTCTCGTCGCCCGTCAGCTTGTAATCCTTGAGCGCCTTGTAATATTTACTTGATTTATACTCGTTGCTGACGTAATATGTAGGCGTTACGGCATCCGACTCCACCGAAAAGAGCGGCAAGCTTGCAAAAAGCATCAGCGACGCCAAACACACGCAGCATATCTTTTTAACGATCCCGAAGATCGGCATAATAGTCCTCCATAATAAAATGAATCAAATATATTATACCAAAACCATAATAATAAATAAACAACAAAATATAAATTATTTTTATGGGAAACGACAACGGAGCGCTTCTTTATTATTCATTATTCATTCTTCATCATTCATTATTCATTTGACCAATCTTGATTATTGATGAATAATGAAACCGCTTCGCTGATGAACCACACCTGCGGTGCATGAATAATTAATCAGCAAGTGCGAACATAGCATTCTTGGTATAGTTTGATTGTAATAAATACCCTTCTCCATTGTACAGTACAGACTCCGCCACCCCTCATTCGTCGCTTACGCGCCACCTTCTCCCAAGATCCGGGAGAAGGCTAAAAGTTTGTGCAATTCGCTTATTTGTACAGCGAATGATATTCATTACAATAATTCAGTTGATCAAAGAGGAATATTTTTATTTATATTATTTCGCACTCGCAATGGAGCTTTAGCAAACTATTTCAATAAAATATTCCTATTTGACCAACAAACGATTTTATCCTAAACGGTGTTCGCTGAAAAAAACAAGAGCGAACCAACTAATCAGCCTTCTCCCGGATCTTGGGAGAAGGTGGCACGCGCGAGCGTGACGAATGAGGGGTGGCGGAGTCTGTACTGCATATTAGACAGAAATATTAAAGCAATACCGCACAACTTCGTGGCGCGCAAATGCGCCATCGGAATTGTGCGGTATTACCTTAAATTAATTCTTTCAAACTAATAAAATATTTATCTTGCTTCAATCCAAATTCTATTTATATTTACTGTAATTACTATAATTAACTTCAATAAATTCGTTCCACTCCTTTACCAATTCGGCATAGGATTTTGGCAGTGGATCGCCGTTTCCGTAAATTGAATTGATAACAGCCTCCTCGCCATACTGCTTCACCAAATACTGAACAAATGAAGAACCGGTTAGATAGTTCTTATTGGGGTCAGTAAAGCCGAAGTAATACACAGCAACATTCTCTAATTCACAATAATCTTTTTCCATATCTATGGGTCTATTTATTGTGGCTAAATATTCGTGAATATACTTTAGTTCGGGTGTGTTAGGGGAATTATTGTAATCTTGATTCAAAAATGGCATTCCGTAGAAATCATAATAGTAAGAAAAATATCTCGCAAATCCCTCATCCTTCCACATTGCCATTGAGGTATTCGTCGTTGTCAGCGAGTGAATGTATTCGTGCATTAAAGAATCAACATTATATAGATAAATGCGGTGAATTACAGTTTGGTAAAATGAAAATTTGGATGCGCTTATCGGGTTTGAGAAAACAATATCTAAATCATTATTATAATCGCCAAGATTAAATAAGTCTTGATACTGTTTCATCTGCTTCAGAGTTGTTTCAAAAAAAGTTTTGGTTTCAGCATAATTGGCGTGCAGAAAGCCATCAGTTATCAGCGGATTTTGCTCCGCACACATATCGACCCAATCTTTTCCGATATAGAATGTACCGTAATCAGAGTAAACCAAATAATCGTATTTTTTACCGCCATATCCATATTGAACTGCCGAAGGGTTATAAGATACTCCGTTTTCCGTATAGTATGCCGCAATAGCATCTATTGATTTGAAAGGAGCAGACAAAAGCTGTTGGAATGCTTGTTCTCCATGTTGGCTGATGTAAGATTCAACAAAATCACAGGCAATTCCTTTTGCAACAGCAATATCATTGGATGTAGTAAAGCTCTCGTTAAAGCACAAATAATTCAAGTCGAATGTGTCACTAACAGAAGGATTAGAAAATTTGCTTTCGTAACTGTTCCAATTATAATTTTTAGATAGATAATTTGCGTAGCCGAAAGCCGTTCCGTAATGTGTCGATTCACCGTAGGCGACAAGCAAAACATCTGTTATATATTCAATCGATTTCCAATCTTGAATGGAGCAATAAAACTTGTGCTCACTTATGTTCTTGTAACTATATCTGTCATTTGCGAAAATATATATTTCAGGAACAACTTCATCCAATGTCAAGTGTGACAACACCTTATCCGTTACTTCTATGCAAGCCTCACGGTCTTTATTCTCGATGCTTTCTTCAAAAAAGTATTTGGCGCATTCGGTTTCCGTTGTGTCCATATTCAATCTAAAAGCATATTGAGCCGTTGGCTCAGAATAAGTAATATCTTGCGTATAATATTCATAAGAACGCTTATCTGCGCATCCGCAGAGCAGCAGAAGTATAATAAGCACAAATAATATACATTTTTTCATATCATCACCCGCTAAAAAACATTATACACATTCATTATACTACAAAGCTATCTAAAAATCAAGTTTTTTAAGACTGATCGATACTTTTTCATTTGTAAACCACGTAAAAAACACTTGCATATCATCTGTGATATGCAAGTGTTTTTGCCTCGAACATTATCACCCCATCGGTTCTGTTTCGCCGCCGATAAGGCTGTCGAAGCAGGGGTAAACGGGTCTTGTTCGCGCTCCCGCGATCATTATGGCGCGCTCGGAGGCGTTGTTGTAGCTTGAAAGCGGGCGGTCGAGGGCATCGTCCGAGTGGGCGCAGATGTAGATCTCGCCGCCGTCAACGGCGGAAACTATCAGCGTGTGATAAAAATCCCCTGCCTCGTCGGCAAGCTGAATGACGTCGCCGGGGCGCACGCGGTCGAGAGATATCGGGAATCCGAACGGTCCCGTGCCGCCGTTTACGGCAGAAAAATCCGCCGCGCCCGTTATAAAATCGTAAAAATATTCCACACTCGTCCAGGCGGGCGCGCGCTGCTCGGGCGAGATGAAGTACCACCCATACTCGGGCGTGTAATTCTGCACGCAGGTGCCCGCAAAGATCGCCTGCGACACGAAATTCGTGCAATCGCCGCCGATGCCCGTGTAGTCCTCGAAGATGGGATTTCGCTCGAGCGCCCACCGCCGCGCATACTCGACCGCACGGCCGCGATCGTAAGGAATGTAGGTGAGGTTCGGATATGGATTATTATTCATTTCCGATACCTCCCGCACGTGCGATGGAGAGGACTCCGCAAAGTATCTCCGCGGCTTCGGCACGGTTCAGAATTCCGTTCGGTGAAGCGTCCGCAAAGGCGTTTCCGAGCCCCGCCGAGCAGAGCGCCGCGATCTCGTAACGCGCGTAATTCGCGCCGCCGAGTGATACTTCCACCGCGCCGTCGTATTCAAGCCCAAGCAGCCGTGCCGTCATTTTAGCCGCCTCGGCAAGCGTGATCTCGCGGTTCGGCTCGAAAACCTGTTTTCCGTCCTTTATCCAGCCGTTCGAGAGCCCAAGCTCGCTTGCTTTTGCGACAAATCCGCGCGCCGATGCGGGAATTTCGTCATTATCGGCAAAATCGAATTCACCCTCACCGTCGGGCGCGATACCCGCCGCGGTCAGCAAAGTCACGGTGAATTCGGCGCGGGTCATTCCCTTTTCGGGATAAAAATAGGTTCCGTCGCCGTAGGAAGTGCCGCTCATCAGCCCCTCGGACTCGCAAAGCCGCGCGAAAGTTTCGGCGCTGCCCGCCATATCCGCATAATCGGGTGAGGAAAGACGGCTGACCATCACTTTGACCTCCGCCTCACCCGCATAGTTGCCCCATTCGTCGCGAACGGTGTAGGAAAAGGAATCCCTGCCCGTGTAACCCGCGCTCGGGCGGTAGAGATAGCGTCCGCTTTCGCGGTCGGAGAGGATCACGCTGCCGTGGCGCGGATAGGATGTGATCTCGAAAACGAGAGAATCACCCTCGGGATCGGATGCCGCCAAAGTGCCGCCGCAGATGCCGCCCTCGGGCACACGCGCAGAAAGCGACGCCGCCGTGGCGCACTCAAGCGTGGGTGCGGTGTTTGTTTTTCCCGCTTCGACGAGCCTCACAATGCAGGTGTATTCATACGGAGAGCCGTCCGCAGTGAAATTAAAAACCGTATCCTCCGCCGCGGGAAGACCGCTCGGCATGAACGCCATTTTGTCAAGGCTCGCGCGAGAGAGCACCTGACCCTCAGGCACGACCACTTGGCCGACGGTGAGCTGACCGACCGCAGAATCGGGGCGGCCAGTAACCTTTATGCTTTCGGGAACATACCCCACCGCGCGGGCAAAATCATCGCGCGTGAACACGACCTCCCCGCCCGGCACACCGGACACGACCATCTCGCACCGCGCCGCGATCACACAGAGCCCCGGCGAAAGAAGCGCCTCCGCTCCCTCCCCTACCGCCATCGACGGCATCACCGCGCAAGTCAAAAACAAACAAAAACCGATCAAAAATACAAAAATTCTTCTTCGCATAGTTTCACCTCGCAAAATTTATTCAATAATTAATACGGCGGCGGGAAGGAAAATATGACATTACATTTGTATAGACAAACCCCAAAATCTATGCTATAATATCCTTACACAAAGTTTTTTGAAAAATTTTCTCAACCTTCCCAACCTTCGGGCGTTCTCTTGACACTACTAAATGAACGTTCAAAAAGGCAACAACGAAAGGAGAACGCGAAGTGAATTACAGAAATCAAAACGACGAAACGCTGGTGCTTTTGACGCTTGCGGGCGAAAAGGAAGCGTTTGAGGCGCTTGTGGTGCGGCATCAGAACTCCGTCATCGCGGCGGCGGCATCGGTCACGCACAATCACTTTATGGCAGAGGACGCCTCGCAGGATGCATTCGTCACCGCGTGGATGAAGCTCGATACCCTCTCCGAGCCCGCAAAATTCCTCGCTTGGGTGTGCAAGATCGCAATGTTCAGCGCGAAAAACACCGTGCGCCGCTACCGTCCCTTTGCCCCGATCGAGGACATTGAAAAATACGCGGACGTCACCGACTACGAGCAGGACCCCGCCTCGCTTTACGCGATCTCCGAGGAAAAGGAAGAGCTTAACCGCACCGTCCTCTCGCTTCCCGAGAAGGTGCGCCGCGTGATCACTCTTCATTACTTCGAGGAGCTTTCGGTCGCCGAAATCGCGAAAAAAATGCAAATTTCTGTCGGCACCGTCAAATCCCAGCTCCACGAAGGCAGAAAAAAGCTGAGAAAGGAACTTTGTGCTATGAATGAAAAGGCAAACGACACTCTCGTCCTGAGAGTAATGAAGAAGGTTGAAGAGATCAAGCTCTGGCAGATCATGAGCGACAAAAGCGGCTTCGCGGCGGTCTATTCCGACATGCTCGCCGAGGTCGAAAACCTTCCCGAATGCAAGGATAAATACCACGCCCTCGCCGACGTCCTCGCGCGCGGCTGGTGGTGGCTACCCGGCAAAAAGAACGAGGACCTCTTCGCCCGCATCAAGGAAGCGGCGCTGATCGGTAAAAACGACGAAATAATGCGCTTTATCCTCACCCGCGAGGACGAAGAATACAGCGGTCAGAAGCAGATCGAATTTATGCGCGACGTGCAGATCCCCGCGCTCGAAAAAGCGGGATTTGTCGGTGCAACGGCTTACGAAATATTCCGCCTCGGATACAGATATATGATGGATAGGAAATATGAGGAAAGCCGTGAATGTCTGGAAAAGGCGCAAAAGCTTGTCACCGCGTCCGATACCGTACATTCGCTCGCAGCAAACGCGCTTGACTTGCTTGGAAGAATGGAAGAAAAATTCGGACAGGCAGATAAAAACTCATACGCCGTCGGTTTCGGCGCAGATAAGATAAGAATTATCGACGGCGTGCCGAGATCCTGGAACCGCGACGGCTACGGGGAAGGTTATCTTCATTCGGGCTGCGACACGCGCTCGATGTTGTTCGAAAACGCGGGCAGCTGCGACGGTTATTTCTTCCTCGATATTCCCGTGGGTGAGTGCTACACCGCCACCGACAGCTCGACTCTCACCTATCTTTCCGACAGCGAACGCGCCGAAACTCCCGCGGGTGTGTTTGAAAACTGCCACGTTTGGGAGTCTAAGGAATACAAATGGTGGAACGGTACTTCCTATTACAAGATCTGGTACCGCGCGGGCGTTGGTATCGTAAAATACGAGCGCAGACTCGACGGTATCAGCGACACGGCTTACCTCACTTCATACGAGATAAAGGGCGGCGAAGGACTGATCCCGCTTGCGGTCGGCAACAGATGGGAATATTCGATCGACGGAAATTCCCAATATTTAAGGTCGGTTGACAGCTACGAGGTCAGATTCTTTGACGGCGAAAACGCGATCATCTCAACATACGATGAAAGCGAGCGCTTCGGCTATGACGAGTCCTCTTGGCTTGAGATGATCGAGTGCGTCCGCAACGATTATTGCAGCTATGACGAAAAGGACAACTGCAAGATCGAGGACGTTTACCGCCAGATCGAGCTTGCCGAAAAGCTTGCAGTAACTCCGATGGAAAAGCTGCACAGCCGTGTTGCCGCGAAGGTTGCAAGGAGGATCCTTGACACCGATCCCGAGTTCAACCCCGGCACCAAGGTCACGGGGCATTGGAATTTCTTCCAGAAATCCGCCCTGCACGAAAAGAATGGGGAATATCATCTGACGCAGGACCGTCGCTTCTCCTTTGAATGGAAGAACGGAAGCGGAAATGTCGCCTCAGAGGATGCCCTGCTTTTCAACCACATGTACGGAATTCTTCAGGATGCGACAAAATGCCTTTGGTCGGACACCTGGGTCGTTGGCGCGTCTCCCGTGATCGAATATTCACTTTACGACCGTATGCCGATCAAGACGACGATGTCGGTCGAGGACGGCGGAAGCGTCACCACAAAGGCGGGTACATTTGAAAACTGCCTCAAGCTCTCGCTCAAGATCGACGGTATGGACGCGGGTCACTCATACCGCGGCGGAAACAAGGAATATTACTTCGCCGAGGGCATCGGAATCGTCCGCACCGTCAACGATTATGCAGGCGGAATGAAGGCGATCTATGAGCTTTCATCATACGAGGGCGTGGGCAAGGGTTATATGCCCTTCGAGGACGGACTTGTTCGTTTCTATGAGGCGCTCGACCTCACCGACGGATATTACGGCGCGGTGGAATACACCTATATCCGCAACGATGACGGCGAGATCAACATTTTTGAGGATATGACGGGCATCCGCAACGTCCCCGATCCCATCACGGAATATGCATTCGTCGAGCGCGAGGTCATCGAGGAGCGCATTTGGGACGAAAAGAAGCTCCCCGAAGCGCGCCTGCGTAATTCCGCAAACAACCTCCACCTGATGCTGCACTTCATTACGCGCAACAGCAGATCCTGGAAATGCGCGCCGCGAGGCGTTGCTTGGGCAAAATATCGCCTCAAGATGATCGAAAATATGCTCACCGACGAAAACGGCGAGATCGCGCCCGCGTGGCTCGGTGCTTATGCCGAAATGCACTTTATGGCGGCTTGCACCACATTCGGATGCAAGAAGCCCGAGCTAAAGGACGAGGCATACGCATATCTCGAGCGAGCCTTCGAGCTTGCGCCGAAATGGTTCGCGATCGCGGACGGCACGCTTCTTGACGTTGGCGACAAGGAGATCTACGGCGGCATCAAGATCGAAAAGGGCGATCACGGCACTCTTCACCTCCCCGACGGCACCCGCGAGCACTACGGGGAAGCCTGGTGGATCAACACCACCTGTCCCGCACGCTATTACAACGCAATGACCGCCAAAAAAGGCTGGGAATGGTTCAACTCCGCCCGCGACGACGAGAGATTCAAGGAGTTCGTCAAGCGAGCGAGGGAGATGATGGAGAAATATGGGGATTAGTGGACGGGTCAGAGTGAACAGTGGACAGTGGACAGAAAGATGCGAATGATAATTTTGTTTATCTTTTCTGTTCATTATTAAACAAATAACTTAATTATATAAAACTCTCGGATATCTTGAATACCTTCAAATATCCGAGAGTATTTTTTATTGCTTATTACTCTTTAGTATAATACAAAAACTCTATGTTTTGCACAAAATTATTGCAGCAACCCGCATCTTTCTGTCCACTGTCCACTGTCCACTCGGGTCGCGCTGATTCGAAAAATGAATAAATAATCATTTTTCTCGCAAAAATATTCACAAAACCTATTGACCTTTATTGAATTTTGTAGTATAATATGTAACATATTTATAATGAGAAAGATTTTCTTTTTGGAGATAAATTTTATGAAAAAAGTATTCATTGACGGAAGCGCGGGGACTACGGGACTGCGCATCCACGAGCGGCTTGCCTCGCGTGAGGATATTTCGCTAATCACTCTTCCCGAGGATCTTCGTAAGGATGCCGCCGCGCGAAGCGAGGCGATCTCATCCTCCGACGTCACCTTTCTTTGCCTGCCCGACGATGCGGCACGCGAGGCTGTGACTCTTTGCAAAAGCGACTCCACCGTTATCATAGACTGCTCGACCGCACACCGCACAAATCCCGATTGGGCATACGGTTTTCCGGAGCTTTCGGCGGCTCACGCGGAGAAGATAAAGAACTCAAAACGCATCGCAAATCCCGGTTGCCACGCAAGCGGAGCGATCGCAATTCTCTACCCCCTTGTATCGCGCGGAATCCTTGACGCCGCCTATCCTTTCGCCATCCACAGCCTGACGGGTTATTCGGGCGGCGGAAAGAAAATGATCGCAGATTATGAGGACGCGGGACGTGACCCGAAATTCGACTCACCCTGTCAGTACGCGCTGACCGCCGCTCACAAGCATCTGCCCGAGATCAAGTCGGTATGCTCGCTCGATTTCGCCCCCGCGTTCAACCCGATCGTTTCGGATTTCTATTCGGGAATGTGCGTTTGCGTGCCCATCCAGATGAGGCTTGCAAATGAGAAGCTTTCGGTTGAAGAAATGCACTCCCTCTACACGGAGCACTACGCGGGAAGCAAGATCATCTCTGTTGCTCCGCTCTGCGATAAGGGCACGCCCGACGGGCTCATCTTCTCGAATGCGCTTTCGGGCAAGGATTCGATGCAGATCATCGTTTCGGGTAATGAATACACAATGAATATTTATGCATTATTCTGCAACCTCGGCAAGGGCGCATCGGGCGCCGCCATTGAAAATATGAACATAGCAATCGGGGCCTGCCCCGTGAAAGGACTTGTATTATGATAAAGTACATTGAAGGCGGCGTTTGCGCCGCACAGGGCTTCCGTGCCTCGGGCATTCATTGCGGCATCCGCAAGAACAAGACGAAAAAGGATCTTTCCCTCATCGTCAGCGACCGCAAGTGCTCTGCGGCAGCCGTATACACCACCAACCTCGTCTGCGGCGCGCCCATCAAGGTCACACGCGCCAACCTTGCTGACGGCTGCGCACGCGCCGTGATCTGCAACAGCGGAAACGCCAACACCTGCAACGCCGACGGCATTCAGATCGCGGAAACAATGTGCGATCTCGTTTACAAGGCAACCGGCATCCCCGCGAAGGACGTCATTGTCGCATCGACGGGCGTTATCGGTCAAAAGCTTGACGTCACCCCGATCGCAAACGGAATGGACGAGCTTGTTTCCTCGCTTTCATACGAGGGCTCGGACGAAGCCGCTTGGGGCATTATGACCACCGACACCAAGCTCAAGAGCGTGGCAGTCGAATTTGAGATAGGCGGCAAGACCTGCCGCATCGGCGGTATCGCGAAGGGCTCGGGAATGATCCATCCCAACATGGCAACAATGCTCGTTTTCGTCACCTCCGACGTTGCGATCACACCCGCGGCACTCAACGCCGCACTCAAAGAGGATGTTCAGAACTCCTTCAATATGATCTCCGTCGACGGCGACACATCGACCAACGATATGCTTTCCGTAATGGCTAACGGTATGGCGGGCAACACCGAGATCGATGAAAATTCCCCCGATTTTGCCACCTTCAAGGAAGCACTCTTCGCAGTAACCTCCAAGCTCTGCCGTGCCATCGCGGCTGACGGCGAGGGCGCAACGAAGCTTCTTGAATGCAACGTTTCGGGCGCGGCTGACAAGCAGACCGCACGCACGGTTGCAAAATCCGTCATCTGCTCAAGCCTTTTCAAGGCGGCAATGTTCGGCGCCGACGCTAACTGGGGACGTGTTCTCTGCGCTATCGGCTACTCGGGTGCGAAGGTAAACGTGGACACCATCGGCGTGAAGTTCGCATCAAAGGCGGGCGAGATCGAGGTCTGCCGCGGAGGCGCGGGCGTTGATTTCTCGGAAGAGGTGGCAAAGGAGATCCTTCTTTGCGACGAAATTCAGGTCAACATCACCCTTGGAATGGGCGATCAGTCTGCAACCGCTTGGGGCTGTGACCTGACATATGACTACGTCAAGATCAACGGAGATTACAGAACATGATAAACATTTCAAACGCAGATCGCGCAAAGGTGCTCGTTGAAGCGCTTCCCTATATCAAAAAATACACAGACAAGATCATCGTCATCAAATATGGCGGCTCCTCTATGATTGACGAGAGCCTCAAAGAGGACGTTATGCGCGACGTCGCGCTGCTGAACCGCATCGGTGTCAAGGTCGTTCTCGTTCACGGCGGCGGCCCCGCGCTGACCGAAACGCTCAAGAGAATGAATATTGAGAGCAAATTCGAAAACGGACTTCGCGTGACCGATGCAGAGACCGCGAAGGTAGCAACGATGGTCCTCGCGGGCAAGGTCAACAAGGGGCTGGTTGGACTTATCGGCTCGGTTGGCGGACTTGCCGTCGGACTTTCGGGCATCGACGCGAATATGATCCACGTAAAGGAGCTTGACCCCGCGCTCGGCTACGTCGGCGAGATCACAAAGGTCAACACGGGCCTGATCACCGACATCCTCGAAAAGGGTTACATCCCCGTAATTTCAAGCGTTGCCTGCGACAAGTCGGGCGAGATATACAATATCAACGCCGACACGATGGCGGGCGAGATCGCCGCCGCCCTGGGCGCCGAGGCATTCATCTCGCTGACCGACACCCCCGGCATTCTTGCCAATAAGGATGACCCCTCCACCCTCATTTCGCAGATCCATCTTGACGACATTGATAAGATGATCGCCGACGGCACGATCTCGGGCGGTATGATCCCGAAAGTCACCGGCTGCGCAGATCTTGTCAAAGGCGGCGTAAAACGCGTCTTCATCATCGACGGCAGAGTCCCGCACTCAATACTTGTCGAAATTCTGACCGATGAAGGTATCGGAACGATGGTGCTTGAATAAAAAATTAATAATGAATAATGAAGCCGCTTCGCTAATGAATATTGAATAATTGAGGAAAATTTTCTCGCAAGCTCAAAAATTATTTTATTTGCTTTTCGAGTGCGCGAGAAAAACCACCTCAATTATTCATTATTCATCATTCATTATTCATCATTCATTAGGTGAAATAATATGAACACATTTGAATTAGACTCCAAATACGTCGCGCAGACCTACCGCCGCTTCCCCGTTGAGATTGTTTCGGGCAAGGGTGCGGTGGCTTTTGACGCAAACGGCAAAAAATACATCGATATGGGCTCCGGCATCGCGACCAATACTTTTGGCTACGCCGATGACGAATGGATCGCGGCTGTCACGGCTCAGCTGAACTCCTATTCCCACACCTCAAACCTCTACTACACCTCGCCCTGCGCAAAGCTTGCTGAGCTTATTTGCGAGAGGACGGGCATGTGCCGCGTCTTCTTCGGCAACTCGGGCGCGGAGGCAAACGAGGGCGCGATCAAGGCGGCGCGCAAATACTCCTTCGACAAATATGGCGGGGGGCGCGCGAAGATCGTCACTCTCGTCAACTCCTTCCACGGCAGAACCATAACCACTCTCGCGGCGACGGGTCAGGACGTTTTCCACACCACCTTTATGCCATTCACCGAGGGATTTTGCCACGTCCCCGCAAATGATCTCGACACAATGATGGCGGCAATGACACCCGACGTTTGCGCCGTTATAATCGAGCTCGTTCAGGGCGAGGGCGGCGTAAATCCGCTTGATAAGGACTACGTCTCTGCCATCGCGAAGGCTTGCGAGGAGAAAGATATTCTTCTCATCATCGACGAAGTCCAGACCGGCAACGGCAGAACGGGCACTCTTTACGCATTTCAGCAGTTCGGCATCAAGCCCGACATCATCTCGACTGCAAAAGGCCTTGGCGGCGGACTCCCCATCGGTGCCGTCATCCTCGGCGAAAAGGTCAAGGACACCCTCTCCGCGGGCTCGCACGGCTCGACCTTCGGCGGAAATCCCGCTTGTGCGGCTGGCGCGCTGAACGTCATCAGCCGACTTGACGATGCATTCCTCGCCGAAGTCCGCGCAAAGAGTGAATATATATTCAAAAAACTTGCAGAAATGAAGGGCGTGATCTCTGTCAGCGGACTTGGTCTTATGATCGGAATCAAAGCCGAAAAAACCACCCCCGAGATCATCGCGGCGGGCATCGAACGCGGCGTGCTCTTCCTCTCCGCAAAGGATAAACTCCGACTCCTTCCCCCGCTGAACATCACCTACGAGCAGATCGACGAGGCACTCGCGATTTTGGCTGATATTTTGGAAAAATAATGATAAAAAAATGCTCCGCTTATTGATTTGAGCGGAGCACTGTGATATAATATATACTGTCAATTTAGTCAATTTATTCTTAGAAAGGAATACATTATGAAAAAGATCATTATTCTCATCCTTTCATTGCTCCTCTGCCTCGTTTGCTTCGCTTCCTGTGAAAAGGAATGCAAGCACGAATGGAGTGATTGGAAGGTTACAAAAGAACCCACCTGCGCAGAAAAAGGCATTCAATCGCGTACATGTGAAAAATGCGAAGAGCGCGAGCGTGAGTACATCGAAGGTGCTTCTCATACCGAGGAGACCGTTCCCGGCCGCGAGGCAACCTGCTCCGAAGTCGGTTACACCGACGGTAAGCGTTGCACCGTTTGCGGCAACACCACCCTCGAACAGCAAGAGATCGCAACCATCGCTCACACCGTGGTTGTAAACGAGGGCAAGGAACCCACCTGCACCAAGAGCGGCTATACCGAAAGCAGCTACTGCTCGGTTTGCTACACCACCGTAAAGGAGCAGGAAACCCTCGAAGCACTCGGACACGCTACAGTCGAGATTCCTGCTGTTGCAGCAACCTGCAATTCCTACGGCACCACCGCCGGTGAGAAGTGCTCTCGCTGCGAAAAGGTTCTCAAGAACATCGAAACCGTTCTTCTCGCTTCCCACACCTTCTCGGGTGGCAAGTGTACCGTTTGTGGAGAAAATGAGAAAGCTGACCACAACCTTAAATTCTCTTCCGGCTCCGACGGATACTACGTTGCCGGCATCGGAAACTCCACCGCAACCGATATTATCATCCCCATGACCCACGAGGGCAAATTCGTTGTCGGCATCTCCTCAAGCGCTTTCAAGAACAACAAGAACATCACAAGTGTTGTTATTCCCGACACCATTACCCTAATCAGCAATGACGCTTTTTATAACTGTACCTCGCTGAGATCGGTTACATTTGGCAAGTCGCTGGAAACCATCAATGACTACGCTTTCTATAACTGTACGTCACTCAACGAAGTCATCATTCCCGATAGCGTAACCAAGATCGGATACTATGCATTCCGCAAATGCTCGCAAATTGCCAAGCTCTCTCTCGGCAAGGTAGAAGAAATCGAAGCTTATGCTTTTGCGAACTGCACTTCTCTTACCGAGGTATACATTCCCGCAACCATCAAGAAATCAGAATCCTCTATCTTCTCGGAATGCACCTCTCTTACCAAGGTTACCGCAGATTATCTCGGTGAATACATGTTCTCGGATTGCAGCGCGCTGACCACCGCCGTTCTCACAGATAACGTAACGGTCATCGTTCCCCGTGCATTCAGAAACTGCAAGGCTCTCACAAGCGTCACCTTCGGCAAGAACCTGACCGAGATCGGTCGCGATTCATTCTATAATTGCACCGCACTCACCTCAATCGCAATACCTGACACAGTAACCACGGTCGCTCAGAGCGCTTTCTACGGATGTACATCCGTTGCCTCGATCACCCTCGGCAAATCACTTATCACCATTGGAACCAGTGCATTTGAAAACTGTAAGGGCGTCAAGGAGCTCGTTATCCCCGCAACCGTCAAGGAGATCGGATCCTCTGCCTTCGGCGGAATCACAAAGCTTGAAAGCGTTGTGTTTGAAAGTGCTGCTACCGCTCCCACCGAGCTCACCACTATAAGCGGATTTAACGGCTGCGAAGAGCTCAAGACAGTTGTTCTCGGTAATACTGTCGGCACCATTGGATCATCCTGCTTCTCGGGCTGTAAATCGCTCACAAGTATCACCTTCGGTTCCAACATCAAAGCTATTGAAAACAGCGCATTCAAAAACTGTGCGCGTCTTTCCATTATTGTTATTCCCGATTCTGTCGAAACTATCGGTAACAGCGCTTTCGAAAACTGCGCCGGAGTTTCCTCCATCACTCTCGGAAAATCGCTGACTTCCATCGGAAACTACGCATTTTACGGCTGTAACCTTGTTCAGACCATTAATATTCCCGGAGCCGTAAAGAACGTCGGATCCTCTGCTTTCCAGGGTTGCAAGGCTCTCGCAACAGTTACCATCGGTGATGACTCTATCCCCGAAGAGCTTACCGTCATTGGCAATTACGCATTCAAGGATTGCCCCGCTCTGGTCACCGTAACTATCGGAAACAACGTTTCTTCTATCGGAAACTACGCTTTCCAGGGATGCGATGCTCTTGTTACCGTATCTATTGGCAGCAGCTTGGAAAAGATCGGAAATGAATGCTTCAACGGCAATGATTCTCTTGCAATCATAAACTTCCCCGCTTCGCTCAAGCACATCGGATCATACGCTTTCAAAAACTGTGATGCTCTTGTATCCGTTGTACTCCCTCAGGGTCTTGAAGAGATCTGGTCTTATGCATTCCAGGATTGCGACGGCATTGTTGAGCTCGTCATCCCCTCGTCTGTTAAGACCATAGGCTCCACGGCATTTTCCGGCTGCGACGCTCTTCAAAAGCTTACTGTAGGAGAAGGTCCTGAACCTATCGACTTTATTGCGATCAATATGGACGCCTTCAACGGATGCTCAAATCTGCATACCGTAATTATCTCCGATTACGTAAAAACCATCGGTCAGTATGCATTCCGCGGATGCAAATCTCTCACTTCTCTCACCCTTGGCAAGAACGTTGAAACCATTGCAAGAGGCGCATTTTTGGATTGCTCTGCACTGACAACCGTCACACTCACAGCAGATATTATGGCGGTAGAAGCATACGCTTTCGAAGGTTGCAAGAGTCTTTCCACAGTTAATTATGACGGAACAGTTACCCAGTGGTCCATCGTCACAAAGGGATCTGATTGGCTCAAGAACACCGCTGTCACCGCAATCAAGTGCACCGACGGCCAAGTTGCAACAAAATAATTCCCGCATCCCCGAAAGGATAATACCATGAAACACCTTCTTAAACTCTCCGATCTTACAAAAGAGGAGCTTTACTCCATCCTTGACCTTGCTGACGAGCTCAAAGCCGAGCGCAAGGCGGGCATCAAAAAGCCTTATCTCCAGGGCAAGACCCTCGGCATGATCTTCCGCAAGTCCTCGACACGTACCCGCGTTTCCTTTGAGGTGGGTATCCACGAACTTGGCGGCAAGGGTCTCTTCCTTTCCTCGAACGACCTTCAGATCGGCCGCGGCGAGGAGACCGCAGACACAATCCGCGTGCTCTCGCGCTACCTTGACGGCATTATGATCCGTACCTTCGACCAGAAGGAGGTCGAGGATATGGCTGAATACGGCTCGATCCCGATAATCAACGGCCTTACCGACTACGCGCACCCCTGCCAGGTGCTTGCAGACCTTCAGACCATCCGCGAGCTTCGCGGCGATCTTGAGGGCAAGAAGCTTTGCTTCATCGGCGACGGCAACAATATGGCAAACTCCCTCATCGTCGGATGTATCCTTGCCGGAATGAGTGTTGCGATCGCTTGCCCCGCAAATTATAAGCCCGACGCGGAAATTATGAAGTGGGCGGAGGCGACAGGTCGCTTCCTCTGCACCGAGTCGATCGCAGAGGCAGCCAAGGATGCCGACGCGCTCTACACCGACGTTTGGGCATCGATGGGTCAGGAAGGCGAGGCTGCTATCAGACGCAAGGCGTTTGAGGGCTACCAGATCAACTCGACCGTTATGACCTACGCCAAACCCGACGCACTCGTGCTCCACTGTCTCCCCGCGCACCGCGAGGAGGAGATCACCGCCGAGGTCTTCGAGGCACACGCCGCCGAGATCTTCGAGGAAGCCGAAAACCGTCTGCACGCGCAGAAGGCGGTAATGGTTAAGTTGATGTCTTAAAATGGGTTATATTTACCTCGCGATCGCGCTTCTGACGAACAACATCAAGGGCTATTGCGGAAAGCAGATGAGCCGTTTTTCGGCAAAGCTCGACGACACGCTGCTCATCTGCTTCTTCCGAATGCTGATGTGCATCGCCACCTCGACGCTCATCCTTGCCGTCACGGGCGGATTTTTCGGGCTTGAGATCACGGGAAAGCTGATCGCATACTCTGCTTTTTCGGGAATTTCGACCGCAATACTCGTCGCCGCGTGGCTCTTTGCCGCAAATTCGAGCGGGTATATGATGCTCGAGGTCTTCCAGATGCTCGGCGTCGGCGTGACTATCTTTATGAGCTTCGTCTTCTATCAGGAAGAAATAACCGTGCGCGACCTAATCGGCTTCTGCGTGCTCGTTTTTGCCGCGTACCTTATGCACGCGGGCACGAAGGTCAAGCCGACGCTCAAAACGCTCGCAGTCGTCATCCTCTGCGGACTTGCAAACGGAATGACGGACTTTTCGCAGAAAGCCTTCATTTATTCGGGGCTCGACACAACGACCGCGCAGTTTCAGCTTTGCTCATACGTCTTTGCCGCCGCAACGCTCATTCTCCTTTACACCGCAATGACCGCGGGAAAGAAGCCCGAAGACAACGACGGCGGCGCGGTTGCGATACTGAAAAAGACCTGGTATTTCGTGCTGATAATGGCGATCTGCCTCTACGGCAACTCGTTCTTCAAGACCGAAGCCGCGAATTACCTCTCCGCCGCTAAGCTCTATACCCTCAGCCAAGGCGGAACAATGGCGATCGGCACACTTATGTCCGCATTTCTCTTCAAGGAAAAGCTGACCCTCAAATCCTACGCCTCGATCGTGATCACTTTTATCGGACTTTTGATAATTAATTTGTAATAAAAAATGCAAGCGAAAAACGCTTGCATTTTTTATTAAAATAATAGCGGGAAAGTTTTCGTCCACCTTTTTCAAAAGGTGGCGGTTTCTTAAGGCAGAGCCTTAAGCCGCCCTCCGCAGAGGGCGGAATCCCCTCCGTACTTCAATCGGGCGACGCCCCGGCGACCGCTTGGAAGGAGTAAAATCACCCCTTGCGGGTGATTTTTGCTCCTTCACCCTCCCGGTCTGCCTTTCTGCAACCGGACTCTCACAGCAACGCCGTCCTTGAAAACTATATAATACGAAAGCGAATCATCATTCCCCAAATAGTCCATATAATCCTCGCGTATCATATATTCGGCTGCGGTCGGGACATTCTCCTCGTTGCGGTATAATGCCCAAAATTCACCGTACTTCGCCTCGATCTCCTCGGGCGTGCTCCCGATGATCTCGCGGTCTTTGTAGGGGTAATGAGTAGGATAGTTATATTTGAAGAGGCTCACGGAAGTTACTACGATCAGTACCGACGCGGCGATCACCGAAAACAAAGTGATGATCTGCTTTTTGGTAGATTTTCTTACAAACGCAACGAGCGAATCAACTATCCACCAAATCGCCCAACCACAAGCGCAGACAAAAGCCGGAACTCCCGAATAGATCGCATAAATAAAGAAAATGGGTGCGTAATAATCACCGATGAAAGAAGCCAAAAGCAATATGGCAGCCGTGCCCGCAAACAAACCGAAAGGAATCAGACGGACCCAAAGCCTTTTCGCCTTGAAGCACAAAAGAAGCTGAACCGACATCAGCAGAAGCGACACGAGCAAAACGAAAATTTCGGTTTTGATGTCAAATGAGCCGATATGGATCATGCGAAGACCTCCTTAAAACCAATTTTGCTGTACGATTACATTATATCATATATTTATCCGAAATGCAATAGCAGCGCGGTTGAAAATACACTACTGTTTGTTGAGGAATATTCAACTGTTAATTTCTATGTTCAGAGCGCCAAATAGTAGGGTTTGATACTAAAACAAAGCCCTCCCACTTGCGGGAGGGCTTTGTCCTTCATTCTTTATTGAGTTCATTCAGCTTTTCGTTGATCTTTTGAATCTTTCTTTTATGAATCACCTTAAGAATGAAATACGCAACAGCAAATATGATCACGTAAGAAAGAACCACATAAATGGAATGCAACGCGATTTCCCATCCCGTGGATGATTTTTCGAAGCCGAAAAAAATTAACATTACAGCGAAATTCAAACCTTGCAAAACCGAATAAAGATTCCACCTAACTCTAAACGACAACTCGTAAGGTCCATTCTCAAAAAGCAAAAGGCTAAATACCGCGGTGGGCACATTCGCAACCATCATCATTCTCAAAATATGAAGCGTTGTTGACGGTGAAGCTAAATCGAAAATTGAGAAAGTCACCACAATAAACAACGAAATTACTCCGACAAGGCGGAAATACTTTTCAGCAAATTTTCTGATCTTATCCATAATTCACACCCCCAATTTCTCCTTGATCGTACCCAGATACTGCCTTGACACGATCAGCTTTTCGCCGTTCTGAAGCGTCAGGCACATGCGGCTTGCGCGCTCTGCCTTGATGCTTCTCACCTTTTTGAGATTGACTATAAACGACTTCGCCACGCGCGCAAAATATGTGTCCGCCAGCCTCTCCTCGATGGCGTACATTTTTGACATCGTTTCGTAGGTTTGATCCGAGGTATAGAAAAACACTTTCCTGTCCACCGATTCAAAATACAGAATATCCCCGAGCGGAATAAAATAGGTCTCGTCGTCGAGGGTGCCCGTTATGGTGTTATCCGCCAGCGTGACCGCCGAGATCATCTCCCTGACCTCGCCCGTCAGCTCGCGGCAGGTGATCACCACCTCGGTTTCGGTGATTTTCGGATCGTAGTTTATTGTGATCTTCATTCCATCGCCTCCTTCTGACATCATTATACAGCAAACGAGCTCCCCTGTCAACCCAATCTGCGCGAGTTGCATATTTGGTGGTGTAACATGCAAATTTTCATTCTCAAACCTTGCTGGGTCAAAATGGTGGGCAAACCGCAGAATAATAAAGTTTGCGCTCTAAAACTCCCCTTCCCGGTTCACGGGAAGGGGGTGGGGGATGGGTCCCGATCTGCCAACACAAAATTATGAGGATATCGGCGAAGCCTCTGTCGCGGCGCATAATTACCTCCGAGCACCCGCAGGAAGATGAAATCTCTATTGCCATTCCGCGCACTTCCGGCGCGAAAACTGAAGGAGTAAAACCACCCGCAAGGGGAGGTTTTACTCCTTCCAAACAGCCTGCGGGGCGCAGTCTGTTTGAAGCGCATTTATGGGGCTTTGCCCCATACCCCACAAGAGAAACTTTTTTGAGAAAAAGTTTCTCTTGACTCTTCAAAAAACTTGCTTGCTGTTTTTCAATAAAATCGAAAAAATCCGCCCGAACTTCGGGCGGATTTTTACCTTCAACTAGCAACTAGCGTCTAGCAACTAGCAACTTTTCCTCTCACAAACTCGATCTGCTTCTTCACAGACTCCGCCGCCGGTCCTCCCGCGCTCGTTCTGCGGCAGAGGCAATTATCGAGATTGACGGCGTCATAAACATCGTCACGGATCTCCACCGAATACTTGCGATATTCGGGAAGCGGGAAATTCTCCAGCACGTGTCCCGTCTGAATGCACTCGGCAACGATCTGACCCGAGATCTTATACGCCGCGCGGAATGGCATTCCCTTGCCGACAAGGTAGTCGGCGAGGTCGGTTGCGTTGATGAATCCGCCCTCTGCGGCGGCTCTCATCTTCGCGGTGCGCGCGGTCATTGTTGCCGTCATCGGGATCGCAACGTCGAGGCACATTTTGACCGTATCAAGCGCATCGAAAACGATCTCCTTATCCTCTTGCATATCCTTGTTATACGCAAGCGGCAGTCCCTTCATAACCGTCAAAAGAGCCATCAGATCGCCGTTGACTCTGCCCGTTTTGCCCCTGATGAGCTCTGCCATATCGGGGTTCTTCTTCTGCGGCATTATCGATGAGCCGGTGGTATAGGCATCCGAAAGCTCAACAAAGCCAAACTCCCAGCTCGACCAAAGGATCACTTCCTCGGCGTAGCGCGAGAGGTGGGTCATCAGAATTGAGCAATTCGAGAGGAATTCGAGCGCGAAATCGCGATCGGAAACGCCGTCGATCGAATTGAGCGCGATGGTAGAAAATCCAAGCTTTTCTGCCTCGAAATATCTGTCGGTATCATAGGTCGTTCCCGCGAGCGCGCAAGAGCCGATGGGGCAGATGTCGATGCGCTTCTTGGTGTCTTCGAATCTTTCAATATCACGAAGAAGCATCATTGCATACGCAAGGAGATGGTGCCCGAAGCTGATCGGCTGTGCTCTCTGCAGGTGCGTGTAGCCGGGCATTATCGCGGTGGCGTACTCCTCCGCCTTATCTGCAAGGGTGGAAGCCATCGCCTTGATCTTTTCCACAACGACCTCTGTTTCATTGCGGAGATACATACGAAAATCGAGCGCGACCTGATCGTTTCGGCTGCGCGCGGTATGAAGCTTTTTGCCCACGTCACCAAGACGCGCCGTCAGCACGCTCTCGACGAACATATGGATATCCTCGGCGGTGGGATCGATCGCGAGCTTGCCTTCATTCAGATCTGCAAGAATACCTGCAAGGCCGTCGATGAGCTGCTCTGCCTCATCCTCTGCGATTATTCCCTGCTTTGCGAGCATAGCCGCGTGCGCCATACTGCCCGTGATATCTTCTTTATACATACGGCAGTCAACCGCGATCGAGGAATTAAAATCATCTGCGATCTTGTCCGTCGCCGCCGCCGTTCTGCCTTCCCAAAGTTTTGCCATAAATTTAAACCTTCCAAGAAAAGTTTTTGAGGTTTCTTAAGGAACTTTTTTTCAAAAAGTTCCTTAAGCGGTGCGCGAGGCAGAGCCTCGCATACTTATGCTTCGAACAGACGGCGCCCCGCCGGCTGTTCAGAAGGAGTCAATCCTTCCACTTTAGGGGCAGGATTGACTCCTTCCCCCCATTTTATATCTAAAACAAAAGAATTGACAGAGCACAATAGCCCCGCAAGGGGGCTATTGACTCTGCCCGAACCGTCTGCGGGGCGCAGTCGGTTCGAAGCACGGAGAGAGTTTCGCGCTCTGCGGAGCGCGACTTAAGAAACTTTTTGAAAAAAGTTTCTTAAGAATTTTCCAAAACTTTTCCGCTGTTTTTATTTGGAGTTCTTCTTGTCGACCATCGCCTTAACGGTAATGGGAAGTCCGAAGAGGTTGATAAATCCTGCAGCCTGCGACTGGTCGTAGTCGGATTCGCCGAAGGTTGCGATCTCCTCGCTGTAAAGCGAATAGTCGCTCCATACGCCCGCGTTGATCATGTTGCCCTTGTAGAGCTTGAGGCGAACCTTACCGGTAACGGTCTCCTGAGTCTTGTCAACGAATGCGGAGAGTGCCTCGCGGAGAGGTGTGAACCACTGACCGTTATAAACGAGCTCACCGAAGGTAACTGCGAGCTTCTGCTTTTCGTGGAGGGTGTACTTATCAAGGCAGATCGACTCGAGAACGCTGTGCGCCTTATAGAGGATCGCTCCGCCGGGAGTTTCGTAAACGCCGCGGCACTTCATACCGACAAGACGGTTTTCAACGATGTCAAGCAGACCGATGCCGTTTTCGCCGCCGATCTTATTGAGGGCAAGGATGATATCCTTCGCGCTCATCTTTTCGCCGTTGAGGGCAACGGGTGCGCCCTGAACGAAATCGAGCTCGATGTAGGTGGGCTTATCGGGAGCCATAATGGGGGAAACGCCCATCTCGAGGAAGCCGGGCTTCTCGTACTGAGGCTCGTTGCCGGTGTCCTCAAGGTCGAGACCCTCGTGAGAGAGGTGCCAGAGGTTCTTATCCTTAGAATAGTTGGTCTCGCGGTTGATCTTGAGCGGTACGTTATGCGCCTCCGCGTAGTCGATCTCTTCCTCACGCGACTTGATATCCCACTCTCTCCAAGGAGCGATGATGGGCATATCGGGAGCAAACGCCTTGATGGTCAGCTCAAAACGAACCTGATCGTTGCCCTTACCGGTGCAGCCGTGGCAGATAGCGTCGCAGCCTTCCTTGTTATACTGAGGCTCGTTTGCGGGATCTTCAAGGTCAAGACCCTCGTGAGAGAGGTGCCAGATGTTTTTATCCTTGGAGTAGTTGGTTTCGCGGCTTATCTTAAGAGGTACGTTGTGTGCCTCCGCGTAATCGATCTCCTGCTCGCGGGATTTGATATCCCACTCACGCCAGGGAGCGATGATAGGCATATCGGGAGCGAAAGCCTTGATCGTGAGCTCGAATCTTACCTGGTCGTTACCCTTGCCTGTGCAACCATGGCAGATAGCGTCTGCTCCCTCGGCCTTTGCGATCTCAACGATTCTCT
>JAGBRZ010000187.1 GCA_017632155.1 Clostridia bacterium | reverse complement strand
TCCATACCGCCGTTGTACCAGTCAACGGGGAGCCAATAATCAAGCTTTGCGGGATCTGCGAGAGTTTCCGCATTGTGCGGATCAATATAGCGGAGGTAGTACCAGGAAGAACCTGCCCACTGAGGCATGGTATCGGTCTCTCTCTTTGCAGCTGCGCCGCACTTGGGACAGGTGCAGTTTACGAACTCATCAATTCTTGCGAGAGGAGATTCACCGCCTACGCCGGGTGCGAATTCCTCCATGGGAGGCAGACGGAGAGGAAGCTCCTCATAGGGTACGGGAACCATTCCGCAATGAGGACAGTGAACGATCGGGATGGGCTCGCCCCAATATCTCTGGCGGTTGAATGCCCAATCCTTCATCTTATACTGAACTCCGCCCTCACCTACGCCGAGCTTCTTGAGTTCTTCAGTCGCGCGCTTAATGGCTTCAGCCTTAACGGAAATACCGTTGAGAAAACCGGAGTTGATCATTTCGCCGTCGCCTGCGTAAGCTTCACGCTCGATGTCACCGCCCTTGATAACCTCGACGATGTCGATTCCAAACTTGCGTGCGAAATCCCAGTCGCGGCTGTCGTGTGCGGGAACTGCCATAATAGCGCCGGTTCCATAGCCCATCATTACGTAGTCTGCAATGTAGATCGGAATATTCTTTCCGGTGATGGGGTTAATTCCCGAGATGCCGTCGAGGCAAACACCGGTCTTATCCTTAACGAGCTGAGTACGCTCAAATTCGGTCTTCTTTGCGCATTCCTCGCGGTAAGCGAGAACGGCATCCATATTCTTGATCTTGTCGGCATATTTGTCGATAAGGGGATGCTCGGGCGCAATTACCATAAATGTAACGCCGAAGATGGTATCTGGACGGGTGGTATAAACGCGAAGCTTTTCGTTAACCTCTGCAAGTGAGAAATTGATGAACGCACCCTCGCTTCTGCCGATCCAGTTGACCTGCTGCTGCTTGATATTGGGAAGATAATCAACTTCCTCAAGGCCGTTTAAGAGCTTATCAGCATACTCGGTGATGCGGAGATACCAAACGTCCTTGGATTTCTGAATGATGTCGGAATGACAAATATCGCACTTACCGCCCTGCGAGTCCTCGTTCGAAAGAACGACCTTACAGTTGGGACAGTAGTTTACGAGAGCGGTATCGCGGAAAGCGAGTCCGTTTTCAAACATCTTGAGGAAGATCCACTGAGTCCAGCGGTAGTAGTCCTCCTCTGTGGTATCGACGACGCGATCCCAATCAAGAGCAAAACCTACGCGGCGGAGCTGATTTGTGAACTTTGCGATATTGTTATCGGTAACGATTCTGGGGTGAACGCCGGTCTTTACTGCAGTGTTCTCTGTGGGAAGACCGAAAGCGTCAAAACCCATCGGGAAAAGGACGTTGTAGCCGTCCATTCTTCTCTTTCTCGAAACCACCTCAAGTCCGGAATAAGCCTTGATGTGTCCGACGTGCATACCCGATCCACTGGGATAGGGGAACTCTACGAGCGCGTAAAACTTGGGCTTTTCACTTCCCTTCTCGCCGGGATCTGCGGCGTGGAATGCCTTTTCCTCGTCCCAACGAGTCTGCCATTTCTTTTCAAATTCTCTGAAATTATTTCTCATAATATGTGCTCCTTAAAAGGAATTATTTTATTAGTCTTCTACTGTGATTCTTTCGGTATCCGAATAGAGCTTATCGAGGTTATAGAACTCGCGCATCTCGCGGCTGAAGATATGAACAATAACTCTGCCGTAGTCCATAACCATCCAGGAGTTATCAGAGCCTCTGCCCTCAACGCGGTCAGCCTTGATCTCGATCTTCTCGAGCTGATACTCAACCTCGTCGGTGAGCGCTTTTACGTGGGTGTTCGACTGTGCGGTGCAAAGCACGAAATAATCGGTGAGGTCGATCTTGTCGCCTACGCGCATAACTGCGAGATCCTCGCCGTTTTTATGATCGAGAACCTTATAGATTGCCTTTGCGAGCGAGAGAGAATTTTCAAAGCCCTGCTCGTCTTTTTCAACTGTTACGGAGAACTGGGTGTTTTCCATCTTTGTTTTCCTTTCTATAATTAAGAAATTGATTTTTGATTTATCCCTCAACCGGTTTGGGAGGGAGCGAATAATATTTATAAATACGCAAGAAATCGTCGTCCGACTCTTTGCAAAGTATCAACGAGGGATCAAACAGATTTTCTGCGATTTTGTTATCGTATACGTTAAAATACGTGTTTACCGTATCAAGCACACCGTTCTTTGAAAGAACGTAATACCAAGCATCGGGATTGGTTTTGTGAAGCTGCATACCGGGAGCTGTCAGCATTGTGAGTTCCCTGTTCTTTGCCGAGAAGAATTTTCCCGCAAAATATGCTGCATCATCGACGGTTATATCGGTTTCGAGCATCGGAAGCACGCCTTTGGCAAGATTTAATGCCTGCATAGCGTTCATTTCGTTCATCACCTTTTTGAAAAGCGACGACATAAAATGCTTTTGCGCGTCAATTCTTCCGAGATCGCCTTCGGCATAATCGGAGCGAAAACGGATAAAATCGGTCGCGTTTTTGCCATCAAGCAATTGCACGCCGGCTTTGAGATCGATATAGAGATCTTGGTACGGATCGCTGTACTTCATATCGAACGGAACGTTTATTTCAACTCCGCCAACAGAATCAACGATCACCTCGAGTGCTTCGAGGTCGATCTGCGCTGTATAGTCGATATTGACGCAAAGCGTGACCTCGAGTATATCGCGCATTTTGTAAACATCCGAATCAAGCACTATCGAATTGATCTTATCTTCCTTGCCTTCCCACTCGATATAAGTGTCGCGCGGGATCTGCATTACCGATATTCTCCCCGTAGATACGTCAAAGGAGGCAAGAATTATCGCATCTCCTCTGCCCGATGCCTTATCGACACCGACTACGAGAAAGAGGTATTTATCTTTCTCTCTTGAATAATCGGGGATCGGTTCAGTAGTTACTTCCGGAGGTTGGGTGTTTTCCGACAAAGACTGTTCCGGTGCGGGTGAGAGTGGAATGTTATCGGTGAAAGGTACTCCCGTATCGACCGTGGGACGGTAAAGTGCAGTCTTCAGGGCGAGGAGTGAACACAGGATAAGCAAGAGCGACAAAATCATTATCAGCCCGATGACGTATATTTTATCAAGCTTCATTTGCCAAGCCTCGCATTCAGATCGGTGCGTGCCTCGAGAGTCAAAGGATGAATGCTTCGTTCTTTTGATTGGAGATATGAAAGCGTATTTTCGATCGAGTCAAGTGCCGCGCGGTCAAGGTGACGAATACGCTCCACCTCATTCATCTTCTCGGGTTTCGCAGAGAAAAATTCATCGCGAAGAGATATGCAAGAGGGATAAGTTCTTGTATCGTCGATATAATCGGCGAGGAAGATTATCTTTTCAAAAACGCTCATTCCCTCTCTGCCCGTGGTATGGTAGCGGACCGCATCTATCACTCGCGGATCAGCAAATTCGGGGAATCTTTTGGGGATCACAAGTGCGGCTGTCAGCACGTGTATGGTCGGCATTGAGGCAAGCTCCTCGGGGAGCGGCTTTACCGAATAGCTTTCAAGGATCGCGAGCTGCTCTTCGTCGGGGAGTTCCTTTGTGACGTCGTGCAAAAGCGCGGCGGCTCTCAAAAGAAGCAGGACTTCTTCATCTTGAAAGTAGATACTTCCAAGGCGGTACGCCATATCCTCGACGGCGAGGGTGTGCTTCATTCGCTTTTCGGAAAGAACGGAAGCGACGCTTTCGCGCAGTTTTTCGATTTGAACAAGGGTTATCATCTGAACAGGCAATGGTCTTCGATATACTTCTTGACCTTGGGATCGACCATACCGGAAATATCGCCGCCTTCGCGCAGAGTCTTGCGCACAAGGCTTGAAGATATTTCGATCGGCTCGCTTACTACGCGGCGGACGATGGCATTGTATTTTTCTGTATATTCGCCGATCTTTTTGAGGATCTTATTCGTTATGAACGGATCATTCTCGCGGCGAATATAAATGGGATAGCAGAGCTTGAATATCTCCTCT
>JAGBRZ010000186.1 GCA_017632155.1 Clostridia bacterium | reverse complement strand
TACGCTCGTATCGGCAAGGACGCTCCCAAGGGCGCTCTCGTAAATCTCGAGGGCAACGAGTACGTTGGTACATCCGACGAGGCTCTCAAGGCTATGGCTCGCGGCGAGGCTGCTCTCGCTACACTCGGCGGTCCCGGCGAAGAGGGATGCGGTTACAAGGGCTACGGCTTCGCTATGTTCGTTGAGCTTATGTCCGCCGTGCTCCAGAACGGTCACTACGGTAAGTACCTGACCGGTAAGGATGAGGACGGTAACAAGCGTCCCTTCGGTCTGGGTCACTTCTTCATCGCCATCGACACCGAGCACTTCCTTGGCGAAGAGGCTTGCCGCAAGTATGCAGGCGACATCATTCGTGAAGTTCGCGGCGCAAAGAAAGCTCCCGGAGCAGACAGAATCTACTCTGCAGGTGAGAAGGAGTATGAGGTTCGCCTTGCTCGTGAAGCAGGTGTTCCGATCAACGAGTCTGTTCAGAAGGAATTCGAGACAGTTCGTAACGAGCTTGGTCTCAACTACACATTCCCTTGGGAAGACTAATTTTATAAAAAAGGAAGCTTACGAATATGAATTACAGAGAAGAATCGCTTAAAAAGCACGCGGAATGGACCGGTAAGATCGAAGTTACCGCTCGTATTCCCGTAAACACCCGCGAAGACCTTTCTCTTGCATACACCCCCGGCGTAGCGGAACCCTGCCTTGCTATTCAGGCAGACTACAACAAGTCTTTCGAGCTTACCCGCCGTTCGAACCTCGTTGCCGTTATTACTGACGGTACCGCAGTTCTCGGTCTCGGCGACATCGGTCCCGAGGCAGGTATGCCCGTTATGGAAGGCAAGTGCCTTCTCTTCAAGGAATTCGGTGATGTTGACGCATTCCCTCTCTGCATCCGCTCCAAGGACGTAGACGAGATCGTTCGCACCATCTATCTCCTTTCCGGCTCCTTCGGAGGTATCAACCTCGAGGATATCGGCGCTCCCCGTTGCTTCGAGATCGAGCGCAGACTCATCGAGATGTGCGATATTCCGATCTTCCACGACGACCAGCACGGCACAGCTATCGTTGTTGCAGCAGCCCTCATTAACGCTCTCAAGATCGTTAAAAAGGACATCGCTGACATCAAGATCGCTATGAACGGCGCAGGCGCTGCAGGCGTTTCGATCGCAAAGCACCTCATCAACATGGGCGCAACCGCAGGCAACATCATTATGTGCAACAGCCGCGGCACCGTTTACGAGGGCAAGCCCGGTCTCAACTCCGAGATTCAGGAGATGGCTAAGATCACCAACAAGGATAAGGTTGACGGCACTATCGCAGACGCTCTTCGCGGCGCTGACGTGTTCATCGGCGTATCCGCACCCGGCACCGTAACCGCTGAGATGGTTTCGACTATGGCAAAGGACGCTATCGTATTCCCGATGGCTAACCCCACCCCCGAGATCATGCCCGACGAGGCAAAGGCAGGCGGCGCACGTATCGTTGGTACCGGCCGTTCCGACTTCCCCAACCAGATCAACAACCTCCTTGCATTCCCCGGCATCTTCCGCGGTGCGCTTGACGTCCGCGCGTCGGTAATCAACGAGGAAATGAAGGTTGCAACCTCCCGCGCTCTCGCTTCTCTCATCAGCGAAGAAGACCTCAATGAGGAGAACATCATCCCCTCCGCGCTCGACAAGAACGTCGGCAAGGTCGTCGCAGCTGCAGTTGCAGAAGCTGCAAAGGCAACAGGCGTTGCAAGAATCTAAATCTTGATTCAACTCAAAACCCACCTCAATTGAGGTGGGTTTTGTTGTTATCTGAAAAAGTCATCAATCATACAGCCTACAAGCTCGGCAAGCATCGGCAAAAAGGTAATATCGGGATAGCATATTTCCTTTTCCCATTTGTACACAGCCTGAGGGGAAACACCGCAAAGTTTGCCGAATTCGCTTTGAGTAAGATCATTTTCAGAACGGTAGATTTTGATCTTTTCGGAAATTGATATCTTAGCAGTCATCTTTACGCATCTCCTTCGACAGTTTTGAAGTGCAATCCACGCATCCGATTAACGCAACAAAAAGCATCTATCGGGCGTATATCTTCATAAAATCTCTGCGCCGCCTCGGGAACAAGCGACACCGTTTCGGTATCCAAAAAAAGTTTTGACACACATTCTCCAACTCTTTCAATCAATTCACTGCTGTCTGCCTCTTTGTCTGTCAACAAGTGCTCCATAACACAAGCAAGTGTATTTAATTGCTCTCCCGAAAAAAGAGCCGTAAGCAAAGTTATGTCTGCTGAATGTTCGTCAAGAATAATCTTCTTCTCATTTTCTGTAACAACGTTTTTAACATACAAAAACGGTTGCGACGTTTTTTTCGGGATAATGCGTCGTTTATGAGTCCATACTGCAAAGCAACTCTCGTTTCCTTGCTCACCGAGTTCGAGGCTTTCAATTTCTTCCGTTAAAACTCGCGGAAGATAATCGTCCATCAAAATAACAGTATCTGCGTATGACAAATATTCGCTCGATCCGCCAATTACAAGAATTGTAGATACTCCGATTTGCTCATAAAGCTCACGTATTCTGTCAGTGAAAGGTATGATCGGCTCATTTTTCACAATACGGCGCATGTTTTTGTCGCGTATCATAAAGTTTGTTGCACTCTTGTCCTCATCGATCAGCAAAAGCTTACTCTCGGCGCAAACGGCTTCAATAATATTTGCCGCCTGCGATACACTTCCGCTGGCATGCGGAGTCGAAAAGCACTTTAGCTCCGTTCCGCCCGGCAGATATCTGAAAAAGGGGGACAGATCAAGCTCGGAAACGGGTCTGCCGTCCTCGGCGTAAATCTTAAGTGCACTCGGATCGGTCAGCACATACTCTCGCCCGTCACCTGGAATATGATCGTATATTCCCATCTCGATCGCGTCTAGCAGAGTCGATTTGCCCGAATATCCGCCGCCAGTAATGACGGTAACACCTCTTTTGATACCCATACCGATCATTTTACTTCCGTCAGAAAGCGGAACCGTCACCTCAATCTCTTTCGGTGACTTAAATGGAATTGCGTTCTTCATCGGCTCGCTAGTGCCGTTTTCGCGCGGAAGGATACTGCCGTTTGCAACAAATGCGCAAAGATCATTTTCTCGGATAAAGCATCTTATCTCTTGCTGTCGCTTATACGTTTCAACATAAAGCTTCAGCTCATTCAAATCAATGCTCTGAATTATATTATGAATGTGCGTTAAAATATCGTGCACCGCGCGTATCGCCGCTTTTGCGTTCACCGAAAGTGCATTAACGAGCGGAACATTGAAATTGAGCCTCAATACATATTCGTTTTCCTTCGGGTCATAGCGTATTCCGTTACGACGAATGATGTATTCGCCCACCGACTGAGCGGAAAACTGCGCCTTTTCACGCACATTCTTATCAATGTTCCTATAAGATTCACCAAGCTCTGCTATCATTGGAGAAATCAGACGCAGGGCATATGTCTCGCGTATGAGTGAATAATCGCCTCCTCCGAGAAGTTCAGCAGGAAAGCAAATATAGAGGAGAAGCTTTTCAGAGGTTCGATAGCTTGTGCCTCCGAAGTAGAATTTGAGATTTAAGTATTCAAAAATACTGTCGGTTGTGTAAAGCTTGTAAAGTAATTGCTTACTGTGCCCTTGCATGGGCATCATCATACTTTTAAAATGTTGAAAATTAAGCATAAAAATATCGCCCTTCTTTCTTTTTCGTAATTTGTAATCAAAGAACGAGGGACGATCCATATATAAAACAAAAAGCACACCCTACCCGGTGCGCACAAAAGCATATGTCAAAAACCGAATTACAAAGAGCGGCATTCGGCAATCAACATGGCATCGGATATGTTCATATACTGAATCGTCATATACGATTTTTTCATGTCAATCACCTCTTTTTCATAAATTTGTAATTTGATTACTTTAATAGTATAGCATAGTTTTCTTGTATTGTCAACACTTTTCGAATAATATTTTTTAACCATTGGTTTAATCCGTCTTCAAATCATATTTTTTGCAATTCCCGCATATATTTTAGCGAAATATATTCTCACGGAGGAAAAAATATGAGCGACAACAACAAAAGATTTTCATACACCTCGCGTCTTTTCGACCGCGCGCAGACCTGCGAGCTTTCGGATGACTTCACCTTGCCCGACTATATGCCCGCCGTCGGGCGCGTTCTTTCCTGCACCGCTGCAGTGGGGACTCCCACGCTCTATCTCGGAGGTGGAAGCGCAGAATACGCGGGCGGAATAAGGTATTCGGTTTTATACGAATCAGCCGAGGATTCGTCCCTTTGGTGCGCCGAGTTGCCGAGCGAGTATGACCTTGTACTCTCGGACAATGCTCTCCCGAAGGATCCCTCTGCACTTTCCTATCTGCCCGATGCTTCTGCGGAAAACGTTTCGGCACGCGTGACCGCGCCGAGAAAGCTGACGCTCAAGAGCCGCGTCCGTCTTTCGCCCGAGCTCCGCACATATGCGGATGCCGAAACTCTCATCCACGGCACCGGCGGCAATGATGATCTGAAAATTCTGACTGCGCGCGCCGATTGCGGGTACTATTCATCGGTATCAAATACCCCTATCACCTGCAAGGACCGACTCACACGTGCGGAGGCTGGGCTTTCGGCAAGCGACGAATTCCGCATCATCTCCTCACGCGGCGACGTTATGATCTCGCACGTACAACTTTCGGATGGCGGTGCTATTTGCCGAGGCGAGGTCTGCGCGCACATTCTGCTGACGCGAGAGGGCGAAGGTGAGCGTCCGAGAAAGATGATCCGCAAGATTCCATTCGCCGAAACTTTGCCCATCGGAAGCACTCTCCCGAATAGATCACAGATCGTCGGTGTCCGCGCCATCGGCGTTTGCCCCTCCCTCAACGCGACAGCAACCGAGGACGGTATTGATCTCGAGGCTACCGTTACGCTCTCCGCGGAGGCGGCGTCGACAGGCGAAATTACTTATATAAAGGATGCTTATTCGAAAATCTCGGATTGCGAATCCTCACGTCGGAAGCTGACGCTTCCTTCCCCCGTAGCTTGCTGGAATGGTAACGCAACCGTCAGTTCATCCAAGCCACTTACTGAGCTTTCACTTGACAGCGGAATGCGGCTTTGCGACATCCGCGCCACGCTTCTCCCCGAAATTAAGACCGAGATCAGCGGCGGCAGATTTACTGCAAGCGGAAAGATCAAGTTCTGTGCAATCGCAGATAACGGTGCAGAGCTCATCCCCGCAGAATTTGAAGCCGATATGAAATACACCGCTGATCTGCGTGAAGGCGTTGACGATCTTCCGCTCAAGATCTCGGTGACCGCGACTGTTGCAGAAGCAAAGGGCCGCATCGACTCCGACCGGATCGTATGCGACTGCGAGATTTATATTTCCTGCCTTATCGAAAAAGAGCAAGAAATTGACACTGTGGGTGAAATTAATCTTACGCCTTCGGCATTTTCGCGTCCTGATTCCTCGCACATCCGAGTATATTATCCTTGTGCAAGTGAAACTCTTTGGGATATTGCCAAGAGATACCGCACAGACGCAGAGCTCATATCCGAAAAGAACGCCCTCGAACCTACTCTCACACCCGATTCACCCGATTCGCTCGGTAACGCAAAATTCCTTATCATATAAAAACAACGCCCTCCGACTTTTGGAGGGCGTTGTTTTTTAAGATCAAACTATGTCATTAGTAAGTTTATAGATAGTAAGCGAGATCCGTCCCCCGCAAAAGCAAGGGGGATGCTTGTCTTGCTGTAAGTTTATGCCGCAATGTACATAGCGATCATTCCAATAGCGGAAAGGCCCATCAGAATAGCCATAATGAGCGCAATAATGCGAACCATTTTGTTCATTTTCTGCCTCACAAAATTTATTTCGGCATTTGCCGATCTACATAATAATTATACTATATTTTTTGATCAATTGCAATAGCTTTTTTGATTTTTAGCATAAAAGACACCTCCCAAAGCGGGAGGTGTCTTTTATGTAAGATATTAATCTGTTAATTCAGATCAGTTCTCTCTCTTCTTGAAGCTAACAGCTGCAACACCAAGGGTAGCAACAGCAACGAGAGCTACGATGAAGAAGATAGCGTTGTCACCGGTATCGGGAGCAACAACTTCGCCGGTAGCGGGAATGGTGAGGCTGAGGTAAGCAATGTTGTACTTGCCTTCTGCATCGGTGAAGAAGCAGTCGCAACCTGCGCAGTACCAGTATTCCTGCATACCGTTCGCGGTAGCGGTAGCAGCAACTGCTGCGTGGTACTCAAGCTTGGAAAGATCGCCCTCTACGGTGAGGTTCTTGATGTTGGTCTGCTGGGTAGCAGCAGCATCTGCAAAGTAGTTATCGCACTTGGGGCAGTACCAGTACTCGAGGTAGCCGTTTGCGTGGCAAGGAGCGATAGCCTCGTGGTGAACGAGCTCGATAACTGCTTCGGTTGCAAGATTCTTGCGGTTGGTGAGCTGGGTGCCTGCTGCATCAGCATAAACAGCCTCGCACTTTACGCAGTACCAGTATTCAGCGGAACCTGCTACGTGGCAAGCCTCTGCTGCGGGAACGTGCGCGAGCGCGCAAACGGGCTCGATTGCAAGGTTCTTGCGGTTGGTGAGCTGGGTGCCTTCTGCATCAGCATAAACAGCATCACACTCAGGGCAGTACCAGTATTCAGCGGAACCTGCTACGTGGCAAGCCTCTGCTGCGGGAACGTATGCAAGCGCGCAATCAGGCTCGATTGCAAGGTTCTTGCGGTTGGTTACCTGAGTAAGAGCTTCGTCAGCGAATACGATCTCACACTCGGGATCGGTGCAGTACCAAAACTCAGCAGTACCGGGAACGTGGCAAGCCTCTGCTGCTGGAACGTGAGCAATGCTATGCTTGTGAGGAGCCTCAATGACTTCGGTCTCAACTCTGCCACATGCGCAGGAACGCTCTTTAAGTCCGGAACCGTCAGAATTAAGCTGTACAGTCTTCCAAGCAGTCCAGTCGTGGTTTGCTGTGCCGGTTGCAACGCAATTGGTATTTGCTGCGGAAGCAAATACAGTAAGAGCTGCAAGACAGAGCACAACTGCTACACAAATTGTCATAAACTTTCTCATTGTTAAATCTCCTTTTCTTTTTATGAAAGTTTTTCAATTATATTATATCACATAAAAATCGATCTGTCAATATTTTGCTTCGTTTTTTCAGAGTTTTTATCTTACAAAAGTTGACAATAATTTTTCCGAAAGGTACTTAAACAGTATTTACAACCAATCCACAGTTGTTATATAAAAAATACACTTTACAAACTCACCCAAATCTGCTATAATATATTGTAACAGAGATCCAAACGGAGGTCAAAATGCTTAACAAACGAATACTCTGCATCCTTGCTTCTTTCATATTCTGCCTTTCACTCGTCGCTTTTCCGTCATCTGCCTCAATCAAACCGAATTATTCGGCTTACGAATACGGTGACGCTTACAAAACAAGCGTCTACTACGATAATCTGCTCGAAGCCAAGTCTAAACTCACCGGAGATCACAGATACGACGTGATCCTTATCGCGCTCTCACAGATCGGATATCACGAAGGAAATTCGGATGCCGATATGGATGGTTGGAACCTTGGCGGCTCAGAAAACTTCGTTGAATACAACCGCCTTTTCTGCAAGCTTGAAGGCATTTGGGGATATGCCTGGTGTGCCGCATTTGTTTCCTGGTGCCAATTTCAAGCAGGAATACCTGCAGAAATTGACTGCTCCGAGGTCAGCTGTCCGAGAATGATAAACGAGATACTCAAGCCTCAAGGGCTTTATAAAACTCGTGAATCGGGTTACACACCCATCATCGGCGACCTTATCTACTTCAAAAACCTCACTTCAACCGCAGTTTCCACTCACGTCGGTCTTGTTATCGGGGTGCGCGACGGTTACGTCTACACCGTTGAAGGCAACGGAGGCGAGCGCGTTGCACGTCACAAATATGCGCTTGATGACAGCTACATAGTCGGCTATGGCGCACTTAAATACGAAACCAAAGAGGGCACCGATTATTCTGTCTTCTCCCTCGAAGAGGACTCCGCAAAGCCCGGAAAATTCGTTGTCACCGCCGATTCACTCAACGTCCGTGCGGGCGCGGGAACATCTTTCTCTGTCCTCGGCACTCTCAAGTACGGTGACGAGGTTGAAGTTCTGAAATTCAATGAAAATTGGGGCAAGATAGATTTTAAGGGCAAGGATGGTTGGATCTCCGCATCCTACCTCCGCTCAAGCGACATAAACGTGTTCACTATATATTATAATGTAGGCGAAGGCAAAATGAAGCTTACCCAACAGCGCAAATTCCAAGGCAAGGAAGCCGCCATCACCGACGAAGTACCGACGCTTGAAGGCAATACCTTCCTTGGTTGGGCTACAGAGAAGGGCGGCGAGGTCGTTTACACGTCAGGGGCAAGCTACAAAGCCGACGAAGATGCAAAGCTTTACGCCGTTTGGGATCCAAAGATTCTCACCGTCACATTTGCTGATCACGACGGAAGTATTCTTGAAACCATTCAATATCCATACGGATCCAAAGTTGAAGCACCGAGTCACCTCAAGCCGACACGCGAAAGTGACGGCGAATACGCCTACGAATTTGCCGGTTGGGACGAAAAGATGACTTGGTACATCAAGCGCGATATGACCTACACCGCGACCTATACCTCCCGCGAGTTAACGGCAGAGGAAAAAGAGCAATACATCGCCGCACAGGCAACCGAGGCTCTGACCGAAGCACCCACGGAGAGCGGATGCGGCGCAACGGTCGCATTTCTCCCCCTCGCTCTGCTTCTCTTCCCGCCTATATTAATTAAAAGGAAGAAATAAATAAAACGAACGGACTTTTGCCGAGGCAAAAGTCCGTTTCCTTTATCAGTTAATATCAAAATCCACCATTACGGGGCAATGGTCGCTCGAAAGTAGCGTATAATCGTGGAGCTGAACCCGGAACATTTTAGGTACCATTGTGCTCTTGTTATATACGATGGCATGGTCGATGGCAGAGCTATATGCCTTGGTGGGTGTCACAACGTCAATGTAAAGCTGAAGCGCATCATTCCAAGGAGAATAGGCGTGGTGTGTTGTAATATCCATTGTATCGGGAGATATCTTCTGCAGATCCTCAAATCCCGCCGCGAAGAGGTTCTTCATCGGATCGGAGCTTATGTTGCAGTTGAAGTCACCGCCGACGATCATCGGGCAGTTGTACTTTGTGGTGATGTCCTTGACAACCTCTGCAAGCTGTGCGGCATCCTTTATACGCGCCGATTTTCCAAGATCGTCGCTTGTCCAGTAGAAATGAGTTGAACCGACGGCAAATACGTCGCCGCTTGCCTTATCCTTGAATACCGCCCAGGAAACCGACTTCGACTTATCGCCCGCGCCGTCGTCATAGAGATAGTATCCGCACTTGACGATGTCAAACTTATCAGCACGGTAAAGCATAGCGGTATAATCCTGTTTATTGCTGTTGGTGGGAGTGATCGGAACGGGAGAATATCCGAACTGTTTCATTCTGGTGTGATAAGTAGCAACACACGCGGCATTTTCCTGAAGACCGATTACATCGGGAAGATACTCAAAGTGCAGCTCCGCCTGCATCTGGTTTCGGCTTTCCATCGGATATACGTCGGTATGAGCGCCGTGAACGTTGTTGAAAACAACGCGATATTCACCCGCACGGTTTTCGATATCCTTTTTATCCTCGGGCTCGGCAACGCCGGAATGGCTGAAGCCTTCGGTGATCTCCACCTTGTCGCCCTTGAAGAGAGTACCTGTCAGATATTCATAAGCCGCGGCGTAGCCTTCCATACACTCTGCGGAAACGTAAAGCTTGCAACCCTCGGCACGGATCGAATAGCCGTGACGGGTATCAATCTTGTCTCCGCCGTGCTTTGTTATGCCAAAAATGATCTCGCGTGCGGTTCCGTCATCGGCTTTGATGGATGTATCCGCCTTTAACGTCAAGCCGTAGCCCGCAGACGTCGAAAGCATATTGGCAAAAAGACGCGCGTATCTTTCGGCTGAATAAATATCGTTCTTGCTGTAAATGATGCTGTATTCCTTCAAATCAGTGCCGAGTATACTGCCGCTTCCGATAGTATACTTGCCGTATGTATAAAAGAACTTGTTTTCCTCGGTCAGCTCAATGGTAGCAGATCCCACATTATCTTTGCTCTGCTTGATAACAACGTTTGTAATAAAACGGTCTATCGCCTTGTTAACTGAATCTATCGTCGTGCCCGCAAGAACTATCTTATCGCCATCAAAGGTGACGGCATAATCGCGGGTGCGCATACTTTCGGTAACCTTTACCGATGCTTCACGCTCGGTAGGGCCGAGAAGTATCTCATATTGATGCTCAATACCGCTGTCGCCGTATGGCTTATCAAGTATCTCATCACTCGTCAGCTTGAGCTCAACTCCGATATATTTCTTAAGCTGGTTACGAAGGCTGATTGCAAGATCCTTGATATCCTTGTCAAAGTCGACGGGGTAAACGATATAAAACGAACACTTACCCGACTCGGAAAATTTCAGGGTCTGCGGGATGGGCTCGGTCTCTTCGACCTCTGCGATAGTTTCATTTGCCGTTGTTTCAGCAGCTTCCTCGCCGTCACAGGAGGAAAGGACGATCGCAAAAAGCGAAACGATAATCATAAAGATTAAAAGCAGTGACTTTTTCATAAAATACCTCACTTTATCGGGTTGTTTTCAATATATTCGTCAAGTATCCTTGCCGCAAGTCTGACAGCTTCAAGGCAGGGACGCTTCAAATAATATTCTTTTGTTCGTTCCTCGGGAACGTGATCTGTCGAAACCGCGCCATCCCCCATTCTTGAGGCGAGAATATCGCGGCACACTACACTTCCCCACCGCTCTGAAAAGCGGGAGGCAAGGAGCTGAATGCGCTTGTAATGCTCGCTCTTTTCGCCCTGTGCAGGAGGGACCGAAAAGCCGTAGAGAAGCCCCGCAGCCATTGCCGCGCCCGAAAAGGCACCGCAGACCTCGCGAAGTCTTCCGACTCCGCCGCCCATAGATGAGGAAAGCCTCGAAGCAGTTTCAAAATCAAGACCGTGAAGATCCGAGAAGGCGCAAAATACCGCCTGCGCGCAGACCGCGCCCGAAAGGAAGAGCTCTGCCGCACGCGCCTCGTGAGGTGTCATTTTTTCTTCCATATCAGTGTGCCACCTCGCTGTTTTTCACGAATGAAATGAACCGTGTGCCTTGCAGAGTAAGCATACCCTCATCGGCAACGCAAAGCGAATCAAAGTCGATTCTATTTACGCAAAGCTCTGTTCTCTGCCCGTCCGAGAGTTCAAAACTTACATAATGATAATAATGCCTGTGCGAAAAATGATTGTTATGGTTATGATGACGATGAGATACCGTTCTCTTGTCAACGACCTTTGCCTCAATAGTCACTCGCGGAGCGTTATCGTTCTTTGATTTTTGTTTTATAATATAAATAATTACAAATACAAAAACCGCACCGGTGCAAAAGGATGTCAGCAAAAACATGATGAGGAATAGTGCAAAAGAAATCCCAAACAAATCCATTCCTTATACCTCAATAGCATCCATATCCGCAACCAGCCTGCCAAGGCATCCCTCAAGCAAAACTCCGTCGCGGCGGGGTTCGTCATCGCCGTATTCGAGAGAATAGTCAATTACCTCTGCGGTGAAGCGCGAGGCATATTCCGCGCTCTTTTGCAATATTTCTTTGTCAAGCGGCTTGCCCGACTTGAGGATATACGCAAGCATAACCGAGGCAAAAAGATCGCCCGTGCCGGGATAATCGTTTCGTCTTGCGCGCTCGGAATGCATTTTTCCAAGGCAATAGGTGCCAACGCCGTCCTTGAAATGAATGCCCGTGATAATGCATTCGGCATCGGTGAAGGACTTTATCTTTTCTGCAATATATCCAATTGCGGTTTCAGCTTCTTTTTCTGAAAGCTCCGTCAGATCCGGATATGCAGTATCCGTCATAAGACACGCCTCGGTGAGATTCGGCGTGATTATATCCGCGCGGGCGCAAAGGCGGCGCATTTCGGCAACAAGCTCGGGGAAGCAAGCAGAATAAAGCTTTCCATCGTCACCCATAACGGGATCGACAAATATCAGCGTGTTCTCATCCGCAGTACGGTCGATGAAATCCTCGACGGTTCTGACCTGACGCTCGCTTCCGAGGAAGCCTGTGTAGATCGCGTCAAAATCAAGCCCAAGCTCGCCGAAATGACGGGCAATATCACCTATCGAATCATCAAGATCGCGGAAATGCATATTTGTAAATCCACCCGTATGGGTAGAAAGAAGTGCCGTCGGCACGGGGATCGTTTGTATTCCCGATGCAGAAAGTGCAGGAATGATGACTGTAAGCGCGCATCTGCCGAAGCACGAAAGATCATGCAAAGCGGCAACGCGCGGTAATTTGCGTTTTGTGTTCATTATAATTCTCTTCAAAGTTTATTCTGTGGGATTTGTTTCCTCTGTAACAAGTCCAAAATAGCGGTCAAGCACGTCCCTTGCCGCCCAGGAGGCGTTATATCCGTGCGCGCCGCGTTCAAGAACGCAGGCAATGACGATCTCGGGCTCCTTGAGGGGAGCAAACGTGACGAAAACAGCATTGTTGCTCGCGGTTGAGAAGGTCTGCGCCGTTCCCGTTTTGCCGCCCGCGCCGATCTCGGCGGGGAAATCACCAAAGGAGCTTCTCAGATCTGCGGAGGACGTGAGCGACCCCTGCATACCCTCGATAATGGCATTATACGCCGAATTTGTTATTTCGACCTCCGCCTTCACCTCGGGCTCGCGGGTAAAGATGACCTCGCCCGAAAAGCTTCGCACCTCTTTGAGCAGATGCGCGGCATAGCGCGTGCCGCCGTTTACTATCATCGAAACGTAATTCGATATCTGAAGCGGAGTGTGCTCGCTGTATCCAACTCCGATCGCGGTTCGCAGAGTGTCACCCGGCATCCATACGCGGTCGGAGATTGGGATATTGAGCGTTTGCTTGTACGCCGCGTTTCCGAGAACGCCGACGTTTTCGGCAAGCTCGATGCCCGTGGGCTGACCCATGCCAAAGATCTTGAAATACTTGTTTATTCTGTCAATTCCCATTATCCTGCCAAGCTCATAATAGAAATAGTTGCAGGAAACTCCGAGTGCCTTTGACAAATTAATCGAACCGTGGGAGGTGTGATAATCTGTATATACCCAGCATTCGGGCTGATAGTCGTCATAATAGGTATAAATACCCTTGGTATTTATCTTTGACGAGCTTGTAAAGAGCGCGCTGTCGATATAAAGGGGCTCGGCAAGCGCCGCAACGGACGTGCCGATCTTTGCCGTCGATCCGGGGCGGTACTGTCCCATCAGCGCGCGGTTTGTATAAACGCTTCGCGGATCATTGACAAGCTCCGCAAAATCGCGGTTGAAGGTTGCAAGGTCATAGGTGGGATACGATCCCATTGCAAGTATCGCTCCGCCTTCCGCGGACTGAACCACTATCGCGCCAGCATCACAATCCTCGCCGTCAAGATCGCCCGCCGTGGCGGCGGCTTTATCAATGACGCGTTTAATATTGTCTGCAAGTGCATCCTCTGCCGCTATCTGCAGCATAATGTCTATCGTAAGGTAAACGTCCTTTCCCGCAATGGGTTCTTTGACCACCTCACGGCTGACGATATGACCGTTTTCATCCTCCACGATCTTCATCTTGCCGTCGGTACCGTGAAGATATTCCTCAAAAGCAAGCTCACAGCCGCTGATGCCGACCTTTGCCGTCATCGGATAGCCGAGAGAGGAATAGTATTCGGCGTCCTCCGCAAGAATGCGGCTGATTCTGCCGAGAATGTGGGAGGCATAACCCGGATAATGATATTTTCTTGAATAATCGACCTTCAGATCGACGCCGCGAAGATTAAGCTCGCGAACGGCGGTTACGATCGCCATATCAATACCCTCGGCAAAAATATACGGCTCAACTGCAGAAAAGCGAATGGCGTCCATCTCATAGCGGACGCGAATGAGCTCCGACATTTCATCTGCGGTATATTTCGGCTCACCCGAGGCATCGAGCATAACGTATTTTTTCGCAATAGCCTTTGCTATCTCTGCGGCGGGCGCATCCTCCGCCAAAGAAAGCTCACCTATAATGCGCGCAAGCCTTGCCTTTACCGTGGAGCTTTTGAGAATGTCAACGTCAAAGGTTATATCCGGATATTCCCCCTTAAAAGGGCATTGGCTTTCTGTGCGAAAATCTGTACCTTTGAGCAGACGAAGCACGGTGATAATGTCCTCATTTTGCTCGGAATAGGTCTTTCGCATTGCCGAATAGTCGTATATCAGCGAATAAATGTATTCGTTACTTACAAGAATATTTCCGCTTGTGTCAAAAATCTCGCCGCGCACCGCGGAGAGCGTCACGTAGCGCTCGGTATATCCGTTGTCCACCTCGGTATCCGCACCGCCGTAAAGGCTTTGGATCCTGAATGCCGAAAAGACATAGACTGTGCAGATCAGTACAAAGAAAGCGGAGATTATGATGTATCGGTAAAGATAATCGCTTCGTCCGTATCCCTCGACCTCTGTCTGCAATTCTTTTTGTTTATTATCGTTCATCTGAATATTATTCCATTTCGATCTTCTTATGGAAGGGTCGCGATGTGGCTCTGACAAGGAAATACATCGGCACGGCGCAGACAAGAGTGACAAAATACTCGGGGATTATTACCTCGGTGAATATCAGATAGATATTTATGTCAACCTCGGTAAGCATCAAATGCAGAAGACTGAGTGTGCCGCGCAGAGCAGTTCCGATAAGTATATAAAGGAGCCAGGAAATAAAGTTTCTGTTGAGAAAAACACGGCTGACTATGCCGAAAATATAGCCGCAAAGCATATAAAAGAGCGGCATAAGCAAAATATTCGCGCCGCCGCCAAGCGCCTCAAGGAGGACTCCGCCGCCAATGCCCGCAACCGCTCCGCTTCTCTCCCCGTCATAAACCGCAAGTCCGATAACGGCGATCAAAACAAGATCGGGCGATGCGGGAAGCATCGAAAGCGCGGGAAAAAGCGAGCTTTGCAGAACTCCCGAAAAGAAGACAAGTATAGTGAAAAGCAGTATTTTGCCAATGTTTTGCGAGGAGAAAAATTCTTGCCGCTTTTGTTCCTTGAATTCCATATCATTCTCCCCGCTCGGACGTGATCTCATATTCGGTTATGATCATAACCTTTGAGATCGATTCAAGATCTGCCGCGGGCTCGACGGTTGCAACAAGCGTTCTTGTGCGCTCGTCAACGCTGATCTCTATGACCTTGCCGATAAGCAGGCCTCTGGGATACACCTCACCAATGCCCGAGGAAAGAACCTTGTCACCGACACGGATATCCGAATCCGCTTCGATATAGACCATTCTGCAAAGTCCCTCAGTGCGAAGCTCATAAGTTCCCTCAACCACTCCGATAACGCCCGAACGCTCAATATATGCGCCGACAGCTGAAGATGATTCGGTCAATATCTCCGCCTTTGACCAGGTGGAACCAACCTCTGTGATATGACCGATAAGTCCCTCTTCTGTTATCACGGGCATATTGACCTTGATACCGTGCAGGCTGCCCTTTGAAAGGGTGACCACAGTGCGGTAATTCGTCGCCTCGCGTCCGACAACGGTGGCGTTTTCAAAAAGGAAATCCACGTGCTCCTCCTTGATGCCAAGATATTGAGAGAGAAAATCGTTCTCCTCGCCAATCAACTCGGCATTGTAGACCAAGCTCTTGTAGCCCTCAAGCTCTGCCCGCAGAGCAGCATTTTCATCGCGCAGATCTTCAAGCGTTCTGAAATAAAGCGAAAAGCCCGAAATACCCTCGCCAACCTTGGTAAAAGCCCACCCGAAGGGGCTTGCTACCGTTATGATAGCGGAACGGATATAGGAACCCTGCCCCATCGCGCAGAGAACTCCCGGCACGATCGACAAAAGCAGAGCAACAGCGAGCGATATTATGAAAAATCTGCTCTTAAAAAGCTTCAGAATGAATCCCATATCCTAATCCTTCAAATCCTTTATCTTGCGCGGTATTTTGCAACACCGCTGTAATTACCCTCGATAACGCGACCGATGCCGAGAGCAACGCTGTCAAGCGGTCTTTTTGCAACCGTGACGCGAACGCCCGTGCGCTCTGTGATAAGCGCGGGCAGACCTCCGAGAAGCGCACCGCCTCCCGCAAGCATTATTCCGAAATCGAAAATATCGGCAGAAAGCTCGGGGGGAGTGCTTTCAAGCGCCATTCTTATCGTATCTATGATCTGATCGACCCCCTCGCGCATTGCTTCTCTGACCTGCGCCGAGGTGACTGTCATAACCGCGGGCAGACCCGTGCGGAGGTTTCTTCCCCTGATCTCGCGCTCGCCGCGATCCATCGAGGGGTGCACAGAGCCAATATCCTTTTTCAGCGCCTCTGCCGTGCCGTCGCCGATGAGTATCTTGTGCTCACGCTTCATATACTGCACGATCGACTCGTCGAGCACGTTGCCCGCCGTGCGGAGAGAATGCGAAATTACGATTCCGCCAAGGCTGATGACGGCAACCTCGGTCGTTCCGCCACCGATATCAACGATCATCGATCCGCGTGCGCCAGCGATCTTGAGTCCCGAGCCGATCGCGGATGCAATGGGCTCTTCGATCAGCGCAACGCTCTTTGCGCCCGCCTCAAAGGTTGCATCCTCAACGGCACGGCGCTCAACCTCGGTAACTCCATAGGGTATGCAGATCATAACCGTGGGGCGCGAGAGCACTCCGCCCGCCGAGACCTTGCCGAAAAAGGAGTGAAGCATCGCAGCGGTCTTGTCGAAATCCGCAATAACGCCGTCCTTGAGCGGTCTTTGTGCTACTATATTGCCGGGAGTTTTGCCTATCATACGCTTTGCCTCGCTGCCAACGGCAACGACCTTCTTGCGCACCTGATCGACCGCCACAACCGACGGCTCGCGCAAAACTATTCCCTTTCCCTTCATATAGACCAGGGTATTTGCCGTACCCAGGTCGATTCCCAGATGTTTTGACATCTTTTTTCTCCGTTAATCTATGTGTTTAATGAGTATTCCGAACTCTTCCTCGAGAAGAGTCTTGACCGCGTGAATGGGCAGTCCAACAACAGAATACCAATCGCCCGTGACGCCCGCAATATAAAGTGCCGCGCGTCCCTGAACCGCGTATCCGCCGGCTTTATCATAAGGCTCGTCGGTTGAAATATAATCCTCGATCTCCTCGCGGCTCATATCCTCAAAGGTAACGTAAGCCGTTTCAACCCATGTGGCAAATTTGCCCTTGTATCCAATGCAGATGCCCGTGTGAACGGCACTTCCGCAGCCGCAGAGCATTGTCAGCATTCTGCGCGCGTCTTCTTTGTCGGTTGGTTTTCCGAGGATCTCGCCAAAGCACTCAACAAGTGTGTCGGCGGCAAGGATGATCGAGTCCGAGAGCTCGGGGTGAGATTCCGCAAGTGCCTTTGCCTTGCGGCGGGCAAGCATTGTAACCGCATCCGCACCCTCGATACCCTCGGGGAGGCTTTCGTCCGCATCGACGGGCATAATATCAAACTTGAGCCCAACACTCTCAAGTATTTCTTTTCTTCTCGACGACTGCGAGGCAAGAATGAGCTTCATATCAGTTCACCCCCGTCGAGCCGAATCCGCCCGTGCCGCGCTCGGTTTCGTCAAGCTCGTCCGCCTCGATGAAGGCAGCCTGCATAACGGGCATAAACATAAGCTGTGCGATGCGATCGCCGTCACATACCTTGAAGGGCTCGTTGCCATTGTTGATAAGTGTCGCGCGAAGCTCACCGCGGTAATCAGAGTCGATGATTCCGATTCCGTTTGCAAGAGTGATGCCGTGCTTTGCGCCAAGTCCGCTTCTGCCCGCCATTACCGCAACAACGTCATCGCGACCCGTCGAGATCGCAATGCCGGTGGGGATCATCGCACGCTCGCCCGGCTGAATGATAACCTCGCCGCCCTCAAGAGCCGCGCGGATATCAACCGCCGCCGACCCGTCCGTCGCATATTCGGGCGCCTTCGCCCCGCGTGTGAGCTTGATTTTAACGTCTATTTTCATTTGAGTATACCTCTGCATTATATTTAAGAATAGTTATTTAATATTATATCATATAATTTTATCCTAATCAAGAGGATAAATATAAAATATATAAAAAATCCCCGCCAATCACTTGGCGGGGATCTGTTATAAAATTATCAGCCAAGAAGCTTTTCAAGACTCTCGTTGAGATCTTTTACCTTTCTCTGGGTTATCTTCGCCTTCTGCGAGAAGAGAGAGCTTGCATTTGGATACTTGTTTTTAATCGCATCTCTGAATGTCTTGTGAGGAGCCTCGATGGCGTTGCAGTTAAGAATTCCCGCCTCGATCCATACGTTTTGGGTGATCTCATCAAGCATAGCAACCGACTGCGGGTCGTTTATGTATCTGCCCTTGAGAGCCTGCTCGTAGTATGCGGGGGTGATGGTCTTGAAGCTCTGCGAAGCCATTACCTCAAGAACTGCGCCGAGCATTGAAAGCTCATCGTCGCTGAAGCTGAAATTGGGAAGCGAATATACAGAGAATGAGTCATGGATCGCAGAACGGTTGGTCTGCTGATTCAGGTCGAGCTTGGGAAGCGGAACGATGCCGTAGTTGCTCATACCGACAAGGTCATTTTCACATTCGATAAGGCGAAGAGTTACCATTGCCGCCTCTTCATTTGCAAAGCTCTTTGCAATGTCATCCTGCTCGGTATCTCCGGACTTATAATTAACGCGCATAACGCCCTTGTTGTTCCAGAAGAAGTCATTGATAAGCTCAACAGCCTTTCCGGTGCGTTCAAGATCGAGATTGTACTGGTAGTATCCATCTTCGTTTTTAGTGAGGATCGGAAGCTCGAAGGATGCCCAATAGCCGTCAACACCGATCATATCGTGGTTGCCCATAAAGCCGAAGAAGTCGCCCTCGTCGGTCTCACCGTTACCGTTGTTATCCTTGTAAAGCTGCTCGGCAAGAGTGAACTGCCGCTCAAGAGTCCATTCGCCCTTTTCAACGGTATCGTAAAGAAGCTCGATACCCGCGTTGTTGAACATATCAACGTTGAAGAAGGTTACGAACATAAAGCGGTAGTAGGAAAGGAAGATGGCACCCGAGCAAAGATACTGCGCGCCGCCAACCTCCATTGCCGTGTTAAGACCCTGCGACCAATAAGGCTTTGAAAGATCAAGGTATTCGACATCGGTAAGGTTGCGGTAAAGTCCCTCTGCCTGAGTGGAAGCGGCAACGTAAGCCGCGTTTGAAACAAGGTCTACGTCCTCTGCGCCCGAATCGATATATTTGCGAAGTGCATCTCGAACCGCATAGTTATCAGTGCTGTTAGTTGCGCCGACTCCCTGGAAAACGAGATTGATGCCAAGACGGTCGGTAACGAGTGAATTTCTCTTGTAGACGGCATCGTTAACAATGGTACCGTTTTCATCATAAACAAGGATCTCGTCGGCAACCCAGTCGCGGTTTCGACCAAGGATGATGATTTCCTCGCCCTTGAAGTCAAGTTCGGGAACGTCATCACCCACGATGGTTTCCTCGGGTTCAGTGACAACATCAGTTGCTGCCGCTGCCTCGGTGGATGCCGCGGTGGTTTCTGCATTTTCTCCGCCGCTCGTTTCCGCGCAAGCGACAAAGGAACCAAGCAGCATAACCATCGCCAGCAAAGCGGCGGTGATCTTCATTGTAAATTTTGTGGTCATCAGGAAATACTCCTTTGTTTTTTATATTTAATCCAATTATATCATTATTTAGCTTTTTTGTCAATACCAAAAACACACTTGACAATAATATGGCATTATGATATAATTAAAAAAAATCAAATCCTTCGGGAGGACTCAAATAATGTACGCAACAGATAAAGAAATTTCCCATCTTTCTGCGCTTTATGAGGGCAGAAGGGCATTTTACGGAGAGCTTCACGACCACGGTGCAACCGGCGGAACTGCGGACGGTAAGCGCAACCTCGACCATTGGAAGGGCGCAATGGAGGCGCTCGGGCTCGACTTTGCCGCCATCCTCGACCACAAGCAGGTGCGCCATATGTACCTCCCCGAATGGGAAGACGGCGTTTTTATCGGCGGCACAGAGCCCGGAACGGCTATCAGCGACACCGTCTGTGAGCTCAACTCGATGCATTACAATATGATCTTCCCCGGTCCGAAATCGACCGAGGAATTGCTTCACTCCTTCCCCGAATATCAGTTCGAGGGCGGTGCGGAAGGTCACTTCATCTACCCGAAATTCACCCGCGAGCGCTTCACCGAGATCGTTGAAAAGGTTCTCTCCCTCGGTGGATTCTTCGTTCATCCGCACCCAAAGCAGAAGATGCTCTCGGATAACCCTCTCGACTATTGGTTCCGCGACTACACGGGCATCGAGGTCACATATAAATCGCTCGAATCGAAGCACACGGAGAATAACTATAAGCTTTATTGCGACCTTCTCGCGCTCGGCAAACGTCTTTACTGCTGTGCGGGCGGCGACGGACACGCCTGCTGCTCCGATAAGGCTCTGACCACCATCTATTCCGCAGAGCGCAAGAACGTTTCCTACATTCAGCATCTCCGAGAAGGCGATTTCGTCTGCGGACCCATCGGCATCAAGATGTGCATCGGCGACACAAGAATGGGCGGTCACCTCAATTTTGAAGGACAGCGACTCACGGTTTCCGCTTCCGATTTCCATAAGAGCGTAAAAAATCCCGAACACAGCTACCGCCTTGATCTCATCACAGATGCGGGAGTTGTGGAAAGCATTGAATTCTCCTGCGAAGAAGGTGTAACCATCGCCATCGACTGCGATCCCGCCGTAGCCTTCTACCGCGCAGAGGTCTTCGATGTCAACCGAAACCTCCGCCTCGCACTCGGAAATCCGATTTGGAATGATAAATAATCTGAAAAAGCTCCGAGCTTGCGCTCGGAGCTTTTTTATTGATTATTTATTCTTGGGTTTCTTAATTCTTGTAAGCTGCTTATGCATCTTGAGGAGTTCTTCCTTGGTGAAGGAAATATCCATCATACCCATCATCGAGGAAAGTCGGAGAACGCTGAAACCGCCGAGCATATCCATGATACCGCTCATTGCGCCGCCCTTGAGGTCGACATCGAAGCCGCCCGACTTCTTCTCGCCCTTCTGCCCTTTCTTCTTGGCGTCCATCTTCTTTTTGAGCTTAAGGCCAAGACTGATGAACCAGAGCTTGCCGCGCTTCGACTGCATAATATCAGAAATCTTGTCATTGATCGAGAATCTGCCCTCGATCTCAACAACGTCAAACCAGTTAAGGACCGCACCAACCTCGCGGAGTACGTAGTCCATATTCATCTCGCTGACTTTGCGGATATTGCCCTCGTCGGTGCAGTCGCCTGCCTTTGCAACGATGGTAGTTTCACCCTCATTCTTTACGTCGAAGTAGAAGAAGTGATCGGGCGCAGTCTTCTTGCCGATGCTCTTGCCGTTGACAAAGAGCTCGACCTCGGGAAGATTGGAGTAAACGGTTACCTTGGTCACATCCTCTACGCGGTCGATGTATCTCTTACCGCAAAGGTGAACGAAGGGATCGACCTCGGGGGAAACGAGCCAAGCCTTGTAAGCAAAGAAGGCATCCTTCTTGTACTTTCTGTCCATAGTGACAAGACCCTTGTGGTTCTGTCCGTTCTCGCCGCCCTCAGCACGGGCATCTGCGCCGAAATCGAACATATTCCAAACGTGTGTCGCCCACATATATTTGCGGGTAAAGAGCTGCTTGATGAGCTCCTCGTGGTAGTAAGCCTGATATTCCTCGGTGTAGTCGCCCTGCTTGGGGTCGGAGGTGTGCCAGTTGAGCGCCTCGCATCCATACTCGGAGCATCCGATCGGAATGGTGGGGTGCATTGCGTGGAACTTATCAAACCAGGGGCCGTTCATTGTGGTGTCGCCGCCGTACCAACCGAAATAGTGGTTGTAGGAAACAACGTCGGGGATCTGGAGATAGGGATCGTCCATCTTGCACATCGAAACAGCCGCGATGGTGGTCAGACGTGTCTTATCCATCTCGTGAACCATATTGTTGAGGATGCGGTGATTTTCGAGCAGATCTTCATCCGCGCCGCCAATGCCGATCTCGTTGGAAAGTCCCCAAACTACGATCGAGGGATGGTTATAGTTCTGCGAAACGAGCTCCTTCATCTGTGAGATGGTGTTCTCGCGTCCGCCGGGCATATGCTTTGAAATATAGGGGATCTCCGCCCAGATAACAAGACCGCGCTCGTCGCAGAGATCATAGAAATACTGATCATGCTGATAGTGAGCAAGACGAATGGTGGTTGCGCCGACCTCGCAAATGAGGTCGATATCTTCCTCGTGATGCTCGGGAAGAAGCGCATTACCCACGCCCCATCTGTCCTGGTGACGGGATACGCCGCGGAGAGGATATTCCTCACCATTAAGGATAAAGCCGTTGCTGAGATCGATCTTGAAGGTACGGCAACCAAATCTGCTGCAAACGTTGTCGATAACGGTCACGCCCTCAACGATCTCAGCCTCACAGCAATAGAGGTAGGGATCCTTGCGACCGTTCCAAAGGTGAACGTTCTTGATCTCAAGGCTTACCTTGGTATCGGTCGTCTCAGCCTTTGCAATCTCGTTTTCTTCCTTGTCATAGATCGTATAAACGATCTTCTGACCCTCGGCAAGATCCTTGACGTATACCTCAACCTCGACCTTTGCATCCTTACCCTCGATAGCGGGAGTGATCTTGATGCCGGGTGCGCCGTAGTAGTCAAGGTCGAAATGAGCCTTGTTTACACAAACGAGGTTTACGTTACGGTAAAGACCGCCGTAGAAGGTGAAGTCCGCCATCTGGGGGTAAACGGTATCATTGGGAGCATTATCAACGATAACAGCGATCTCGGTCGCATCGGTGATCTCCTCTGTGATGTTTACTCTCCAGGTCGAATAACCGCCGTCGTGGTGCGCGAGCTTCTTGCCGCCAACATAAACGTCAGCGGAGGAATTTGCGCCGCGGAATTCGAGATAGTAAAGATCTGCCGCGGGAAGTGCGGACTTATCAAGAGTCTTCTTATAAAGGCAAGAGCCTCTGAAATAATCGTTGCCGCCGTCAAATCCATCTTCGGCGTTCCAGGTGTGGGGAAGGCTTACCTTTTCGCCCTCAGAGAGCGCAATATCGGTCGTGTTCTTCACAAAAAGCCAATCCGCATTAAGATTTACAATGTTTCTCACTGTGGTTCTCCTAAAAATATATTACAAAAATTATACTCTAAAATTGTGAATTGGGGATAAATTAACGATAAATTCGGTGTCCGGCTGAGATAGCGCGGACACCAAAAAGTCACAATGGATTATTCTGCGTTTCTCTTTGCCGCGAGGTCTTCATTCATCTTGGCAAGGGTTTTCTTGTCAAGGTTGTAAACAAGACCGAGACCTACGAACTGCATGATAGCGGAAACAAGGAAGAGTACTGCTACAAGGTAGCGGAGGTTGACTGCTACGTCCCAAGAAAGGAGAGTAACGTCGATGAATGCCTCACCGGTTACGGGGTCAACGGCATTGTTTACGTAGCCGAGGCTTGCCATAATAACGAGCGCAACTGCGGGACCAACACCCTGAGCAAGCTTACGGAAGAAGGAATGGAGCGAGTAAACAACGCCCTCTTCTCTCTTGCCGGTCTTCCACTCGTTGTAGTCGATCGCATCGCCCATCATAGCCCAGGATACTGTGGAGTAAATACCGAGGCCAAGGCTGTATACGAGCTGGCAGAGGATGTAGATCAGAAGATCTGTGCCGGTGTTATCGGGAGTAACGATAAAGAGTCCGCAAGCGCCGATGATCGAGCAGATAGCGCCGACAACAGAAAGCTCCTTCTTACCGAACTTTGTAACCATCTTTCTTGCAAGAGGTGTGAAAAGAACGATCGGGATCATTGCAAAGAGCTGGACAACACCGGAGATCTCGGTATTCTTGAAGTAGATCTGGAATACAACGGAAACTGCGGTAGCAGCACCCTGCATACCGATGAACATACCCATAGCAGCGAGAGTTGCGCCGACTGCGGGACGGTTGGTGCAGAAGTTGCCCATTGCCTTGAATACGTTGAACTTTTCGCGCTCTTCGCTGACCTTGAGCTCGGTATCAACACGAACCTCGGTGGTCTTGATCATGAACTGGAAGCAGATGAATCCGAGAACGCCCATGATGAGAGCTGCAAGGAACACACGGGGACCGTTGAGAGATTCGTCCTCGTTGTAAATGATAAAGGGAAGGATAACCATGGGGAGCATATTACCAACCATGGAACCGATGGAACGCCAAGCGGAGAGGGATGCTCGGTCAGCGGGCTCATTCGAGATAAGCGAAAGGAGAGAGCCGTAGGGTACGTTTGCAACTGTGTAGAAAGCGTCCCAAATTACGTATCCTGCGATAAAGATGATGATCTTAGCCCAAGTGGGAGCACCGGGGAAAGGCAGGAAGCAGCAAGCTCCGCCAACGATAAGGCCGATAGATCCGACCCAGATATACTGAAGGAATTTGTTTCTCTTGTAGGTATGTCTGTCCGAGTCAACTATCGAACCGATAAGAGGGTCGTTGATAGCGTCCCAAACCTGAACTACAACGAGAAGGAGCGAGTACCAGAGTCCAAGACCCATTACCTGAGTCCAGAAGGCTGCCATTGTGCTCTTGAGCGCAAAGCTCATGTTACATCCAAGGTCGCCGGCAGCATAGGATACGCTGTCGAGTATGCCAAACTTGCGCTTGCCGCTCGCATCAAGCTTCGGCGTTTTTTGCTTTTTCATTTTGAAAAATCCTCTTTCTGATTTTTTAGAAGTCACCGCGATTCATTTCGACGGCAGAATTCTTTATTTTAGTATAAAGGATTTTTGAAAACTTCGGGAGTGTTTTTTTCATCTGTTTTTGTACTTTTTTCATCATATCGCATTTTTTATGTTGTAATTGCTTAAAAGTTATGTTATAATAATACTGCATATTTGGATTATTTGTTCATATCCACTCTTCTCCGCGATCCAAAATGATCTATGAAAGAGGCATCAAGATGTTCAACGCAAGTGAATTACGGTTTCTCCGCGAGGCTTTCGAAAAATGTAGGGTACAAGTCTCTCTCCACAAGCTCGACGAGCCGATATCCGTTGTCGCAAACGAGCAGTTCCGCTCGATAATATCGGTTCCGCAGACAAGCAAAACTACGCTCGCGGAATTCATCGGCGATCTTCAGGGACAGACACTTTATAAGACCACCAACCGTTTCGCTCTTTGCTATAACTACCTTTCGCTGATTGTCGACGGCGAACCCGCGATTCTGCTCATCGGTCCCTATCTCTCCGCGCCGCTCTCTTCGTCGGACATACTCGAGATTGCCGAAAAAAACGGCATACAAGTCGGATCGCTCAAATACGTCCAAGAATTCTACGCGGGCATACCCGTCATAGCTCCCGACGATCATATTTTCATTTTCCTTACCACCTTCTGCGAGCATCTTTGGGACACAGGTGCCTTTGCTCTCGTTGACCTTGCCGAGGATTACGATTCACAACTGATACCCGTCATCAATGAAAACGACAGACAGGATGACTTTGATTCCCTGCTTATAAGTATGAAGCTGATGGAAAAGCGATACGGCTTCGAAAATGAACTAATGGAGGCAGTTGCGCAAGGACAGATACACAAGGAAACGCAGCTTTTTTCCGCTTTTTCGGAGCACCATTTTGAAAAACGCGTGTCCGATCCTCTGCGGAATGCAAAGAATTACTCGATAATTATGAACACCCTTCTGCGAAAAGCGGCGGAAAAGGGCGGGGTGCATCCGATGTACCTTGACAGCCTATCATCCTCTTTTGCGGTGAGAATCGAAGCTCTCACTTCGCACACCGATCATTTTGAGTTTATGCTTGAAATGTTCCGCGCCTATTGCAGACTCGTCCGCAAGCATACAATGCAGGGGTTTTCACCGATAGTGCGCAAGGCAGTCCTTATGATAGATGCCGACCTTTCGGCAAATCTCTCGCTTGCCACTCTTGCCGAGGCGCAAAACGTCAGCTCGGGGTATCTTGCGACGATCTTCAAAAAGGAAACCGATAAGACGGTTTCGGAATACATCCGAGAAAAGCGCGTAAAGCAGGCAAAGCATCTGCTTTCGACAACGAATCTGCAAGTCCAGACCATCGCGCTCCATTGCGGGATTATGGACGTGCAATATTTCACTAAGCTATTCAAAAAAGAAACGGGAAAGACCCCGAAGGAATACCGCGAATATATCAAAAACAATCAAAACTTATAGGAGGATGCAAAGTGACTCGATTTTTAACCGAAGACTTTCTTCTAACGACCGAAACGGCGAAAACACTCTATCATAAATACGCCTCCGATGCGCCGATCATCGACTACCATTGCCACGTATCTCCGAAGGAGATCTACGAGGACAAGCGTTTTTCTGACATCACAGAGATCTGGCTCGGCGGCGACCATTACAAGTGGCGCTTGATGCGCTCCAACGGCGTTGACGAATACTACATCACCGGCGACGCACCCGCTTACGAAAAGTTTCTCAAATTCGCCGAGGCACTGCCGAAGGCTATCGGCAACCCCATGTACCATTGGTGCCACCTTGAGCTGAAGCGTTATTTCGGCTACGACGGGATCCTGAACGCCGAGACCGCACCCGAGGTTTGGGAGCTTTGCAACAAAAAGCTCGCCGAGGCAAATATGAGCGCGCGCGGAATCATCAGGCAGAGCGGCGTTGCCTTCATCGGCACCACCGACGACCCCATTGACAGCCTTGAATACCACAAGCTGATCGCGGCTGACGAATCCTTCGACACCGTCGTTGCTCCCTCCTTCCGCCCCGACAAGGCGCTGAATATCGACAAAGCCGGCTGGCTCGACTATATCGGCAAGCTTTCCGCGGTCTGCGGATATGAGATCAGTTCCGTAAGCACTCTCAAAAAGGCTCTTTCGGACAGGATAGATTATTTCGCATCCTGCGGATGTAAGGCAAGCGACCACGGGCTTGACTTTATGGTTTACGCAGAAGGCTCGGACGAGGAGCTTGAAGCGATCCTCGCTCGCGGACTTGCGGGTGAAGTCGTACCCTCCGCAGAGGCAGAGGCATTCAAAACTTCCCTTCTCGTTCATTGCGCAAAGGAATACGTCCGCGTCGGTATGGCAATGCAGCTCCACTACAACTGCCTGCGTAATCCGAACTCGGCGATGTTCGCGAAGATCGGTCCCGACACGGGTTTTGACTGCATCGGTCCGAACGACGGCTGCCGCAAGCTCTCGATGCTCCTTGACAGACTTTACCGCGAGGAAAGCCTGCCGAGAACTGTCATTTACAGTCTTGATGCATCCGACAACGCCTTTATCGATACCATAATCGGCGCATTCCAGGGTACGGAAGTTCCCGGCAAGCTCCAGCACGGCAGCGCTTGGTGGTTCAACGATAACAAACAGGGAATGAAGGATCAGCTCATCAGCCTTGCAAACCTCTCCATCCTCGGCAACTTTGTCGGAATGCTGACCGACTCGCGCTCCTTCCTTTCCTATACCCGCCACGAATATTTCCGCCGCATCCTTTGCGCCCTCATCGGCGAATGGGTCGAAGGCGGAGAATATCCGAACGATGAAGCAGCTCTCGGAGAAATAATCCGCGGCATCTGCTTTGAAAACGCAAAAAGATATTTTGAATTATAAATCGGAGGTATAAACTATGCCAATGCAAATGACATTCCGCTGGTACGGCGAGGGCAATGACAAGATCAAGCTCTCTGATATCAAGCAGATCCCCGGTGTTACCGGTATCGTATGGGCACTCCATCACAAGATGCCCGGCGAGATCTGGGAGATCGACGAGATCGCAGAAGTAAAGCGTCAGCTTGACGAATACGGCTTCAATATGGACGTCGTTGAATCCGTCAACGTTCACGACGACATCAAGATCGGTCTTCCTACCCGCGACGGTTACATTGAAAACTACAAGCAGACTATCCGCAACCTTTCCAAATTCGGAGTAAAGGTTATCTGCTACAACTTTATGCCCATCTTCGACTGGACAAGATCGAATCTCTTCCACCCCGTCGGTGACGGCTCGACAGCTCTTTTCTACGAAAAGAACATGATCCAGGACGATTACAACGCAATGGCGAAGTATATCCTTGATTTCACCGAAAAATACAATATGTCCTTCCCCGGCTGGGACCCTGAGCGTCTGGCAAAGTTGGATCAGCTCTTCAAGGCATATGCTGACGTTGACCACGAAAAGCTGTGGG
>JAGBRZ010000185.1 GCA_017632155.1 Clostridia bacterium | reverse complement strand
GCCAACCGATAACCTCTCAGTCTGCATCATCCGTATATGTATTCCATTCCTTCTGATACTGTATTCTTTCTTTAGACAGATGCCTAAGAAGTGCTTCTTCCTCGTCATAGAAGTAATCGTCGCACACTTCCAGCTTTTCTTTGTCAGATAGGCAACTGTCTAACCAGATGCACTTTTTACAATTCCGATTCTCCATATCAAGTTTCTCCGTTTCGATCCTTTCTGGCTTCGCACCATCTCTTCAGTTCGCCCGATTCATCAGGAATATCCATAAGTTCAGGATAACCAAGGTCCTTTATAAGAGCTTGGAAATATGCCGCCAGCCCTCCAAAGGCAGACATCGTACTTACCTGTTCATTTACTAACCAGATGATAATAAGCCCCTGAAAAATCAGGCCTACAATAACAACTATATTGAATATCATTCAGTTCTCCTTGTCGTTTCGCTTTTTTCTGGCTTCCGCCATCCTCTCGCGGAGAGCATCCTTCTGCTCCTCGCTGAGATTCATCTTCTTCGGCGGGCGGATCACAAACCAAGGTGTCGGCACAGATGCCAGAAGATACCCATAGTTTTCATCCGGCTGCAGCTTGATCACCACATCCTCAGGATATTCCTCCGCCAGTCTCTGTATCTTTCGGATCCACCCAAGCTCATTCGTTGTAATGACCCCACACTTGCTGTCAGCGTCCTGTTCATAACAGGTTTCACGAATCTCTGCCATGTTTCACATCCTCCAATACATCAGTCTTTCTATGGTACAAGCAGTTCTGCCGTTTCTTTTCACTCTGCGGTATCTCCATCGTCCACTTCTTCTGTATTGTCCTGCCGGTACCAACCGATGGATACATCGCCGCATACCGGACATTCCAGTATTTCCACGGTAACATTACGCAGTTTCTGCTTCAGCTGGTAACAGCAGGCAGTCAGCTCATGTACCCCGTCGGGGCGAACAGACATCCCGCCGCCCCATTCGCATTTTTTACAGGTCATACTTGCTCCTCCCCATAAGGCTGCACAAAGCCCGGAGCAACCGGCGCCACCTTCCGAGCCACCGCCAGATCTTCCGGCCGTCCTTGTCCGCTACAAGTTCCTGATACGACGTTTCCGTCACAAGCCAAGTCTCAAAGTCCGCCCACTCGCGGATCATTCTGTTCAGTGTCTCCATCTGTTCCTCCTGATCCGCTTGCGTCTTCTTTCACTCGCCGCCGATGCGATACCGTAAAGCACAAGCAGAACAACCGCAAGCAGAAGATCGATCCAAAGCGGTGAGAGAACCCACCACCAAGACCAGCTGATTACGCCGACAAGCTTCAGCACCACGAATATAATGGTCAGAACCCCGCAGATTCCCAGACCGCTGCTCGATTTGTTATTCATTGTTTTCCTCCATTTCTTTATTTCTCAGAAGAAGTTTTTCGTAATTCTCCCGGGTCGCCCAGATGAAGAACGCCGACCACGAACCATAATCGAGCCAACGGACGCCGTCTTCTTCCCAGTACCGGAGATAATGGGACGGCCTTTCCGTATTGGCCAGATGCGCCCGGATCGCCATTCGCATCTCATCTTCAGTAACATCTGTCATAATCATCTGGAAGTGCGTACCGTCTCCCAGATACAGGTTTCTACGTTCTTCCATAACCCTCCACAATTTCGTCCAGTGTCCTCGGTGTATATTCCATGTAGCGCATCATGGCGCCTACGTTGTACATATTGCAAGGTATATCATACAGCTCTATCATCTGCCGCCGGACAGTCTCCATCATGTTCCACTCAAACGAGGAATGAACATGACCGTACAAGTGATACCAGCCGTAATAATGATTCTTGAAGCACGGGATCGGATAGTGACAAAGTACCACATCTCTGCCGCCGTCCTTGATCTCCATGTACTCCGAAATCCCGGCAAACCGCTTCTTGAACTGCGAGTCATTGCACCGGTCGTGATTGCCTTTGACCAAATAGATGCTGCCGTTCAGCTTGTCCAGTACAGATACAGCTTCCTTACTATTGCACCAGAACATATCCCCTGCACAAAACACAGTATCCTCGGGCGCAACCGCCGAATTCCAGCGGTCTACCAGAGTTTGATTCATTTCTTCGGCAGACAGGAACGGCCGCCCATCAAAAGCAATGATGTGCTCGTGCCCGTAATGCCAGTCAGCTATGTATAGGATCTTAGCCATTCCGCGCCGCCTTGTAGATTGGATCCAGTACCTGCAGCAGATAATACAGCTCTTCCGCAGTGCCGGCCTCATATTCCTTCTCGCCGATCTCAACGACGAGAGCACCGTCCCGTCCCCAGTTGTGCCAGAAAGCAAACTCATAGATCAGGTGATCCCAATTGTCGGGAATATCACCTTCCATATCGAGGCACAGTCCGTCCAGAACACTATCCATGACCCGCACGAGGAAATTATCCTCGAAATTCACGCCAAGCTGCGTCTCCAGAACCTGTATCTGATCCCAGTAGTCCCGCATCCCGTCCATAATTGCCACAAAAGCTTCCTTCTTCATCAATATTCACCTCTCACAACTCTTTCGTTAACGTCCATTACAAAACGATTGATTCTGTCCATGTCCGGCTTTTCCGGCAGATAAGTCTTAGTCTTGGAAATTTCCAGATCCGCCTGCAGTGTTTCCACCAGCTCAAAGAACGACGGAATAGGCTGGTCGTTCTCGTCCAGATAATCACCGTTGCGGATCGACATAAGCAAAGGCAGATCCTTCTCACGATAGGTGATGATCTCGCCCTTATCCAGAATATCCATACACATTAAGTACAGTCGGACAAGGTGCATCATGTGTTTCGCCAATTTGCCATGTTCCGCTGCCCGGGTATTCCGCCGGCCGATCTTTGCGTAATCCTTCACGATGTTATTCATATCCGACCACATTCCCTTGTAATCCCGCAGAGGATAGTGGATCAGATGTACGTCCATAAAGATCTCGGAGTCATATTCCTCCTGATCTGATTTGTCTATGTACAGGCGAATCGAATCCTCGGGTACTTCCAGAAACCGCTCCTTATAACTGTCAGAAGCATTTCGGATGCTGTTCAGAATGTGCTGCTCCCGGGCTTCTTGTTCTACGGTGCGGACAGCTTTGTTGTCCAAGCGTCGAAGTTGACTATATGAATAGCCTCCAAACGACTGAATACACCTCTTAGAAAGAAACATATCCCGGTTGTCCAGAAGTTCCCGCCCGACTTTAGACACATATAAGTAATGTTCCGGACGGCACCCCAAAAGCTCGATTGTGTTAGGATTACAGTTCAGCAGCAGCTTCATCAGCTTATTGAACGCATAGATGGTCGTATCCGTCTCTTCATTGACAAACTGCTCGAAGTTCTGCCCGGTCAGGATCTCCTCTTTACGGTTCAGAGCACACCCCCGAATGTCTACATCAGACCCTTCCACATTCGTGCCGTAAGCATAACTGCCTCCGAGCGTGAGGAACATAATGTTTCGCCCAAGATGTTCATTGTTTCGCAAAAAATCATACGCAGGGGCTTTAACCAGTTCATAAATCTCCTTCATTGTCATCTTCTCACCGCCTCAAACATCTCCTTTACATCATCGAGCAAGGCGAACCGTTCCGTGGAAGTAGAACTCTTTGCGAACTCCCGCTTCACAGCATCCACATACATGGTAAACTTGCCATCGTCTCCCATGTAAAACTGGTTCCACTCTTCTTCGGTCATTTGATCCCGTACAGGAAGCTGACGCAGAGCCAGGTTATCAAAGCTGACCACCTCAAAACTCTCAAGGATCTCCGGCAGCAGGGAAGACATTTTGTCCATCCGTTCCTGTACCGCCGAGGAGTAATACGTCTCACCCCGCCGGAACTGTTTGTATCCGAGAATCAACAGTTTCAGCCCGCATCCGTACAGTTTCTTCAGCTCTTCCGGATCAATCACGCCATTGATTACGTGAACCACCGCATTCGGATACCGCCGGAGAGCCGCGACCAGCTCGTCGTCCACCTTGGTGACGGATACCCCAATTCCATAAATCAACTTCAGAGATACCAGAGCATCAATCCGAGAAAGACTGCCCATAAAATGCGCCTGATTCACTGTCATATTGGCGATCAGCTTCCGTTCAGCAAGAGAGATCAAGAAATTGGACAGCTCCGGATGCTTGAGCGGATTTCCCCCTCCGATGGCCAGCTCTGTATATGGTAAAAGAGTGTCAAGAAAGGGAAGATTCATAATATCCCCGTGTTCACCGTCTGGACTGGAATCTTCGTGACACATGGCGCACCCCATATCACAACAATTCGTGATCTTGATATCCATGGACTCCGGCTTTTCCGGGATAAGACTGTCCAGATCGTTGTACCGGATTTTCGACCCGTCGGACAGAAGACAAACTGAATAATTCCCGTTTTTATATGTACCGAGTATTTTCATTGTCACCTCAATAATCGTTCCCGTAATAACCGAAAGCTACCACTCTTTCACCGCTCGGTGTCAGGAAAGACTCGCAATAGTCTTCATATTCGATGTACCCTCCGCCCCAGAACTCATCATATGTATAGAACCCATAATCACCCCGCCGGATCTTATCGATCTCATCCGCAGAGAACACCTCGTCAGATGCTCCGATCCCGTCGAGAACCTCCTTGTCAGCTTTCTTTACCGGCACTAATTCGCAATCCCATCGACTCCAGTACAGTTCACCGGCTTCCCAGCGGTCAAAATCAGACTTCACGCACATCGTAATACTGTGCGTACTGCTGCTGTTCGTCTCAAAGACGCTTCTTCTGATCTGTTTCATGTATTCACCTCAGTTTCCTTTGTAAAAATATTCGTAGTGTTCGCCGTCGTGATGGGGATTTGCCACATATTCCCGCCGATCCCAGTCATATACCGTTTCAAACGCCGCATCCGTCATATCCCGGCAGTCATTGTTATCATTCCCGGTAGCAATAAAACTGTCTCCGAACAGATAGCGCAAAAGAAGATCTGAATCATTCAGCACCGCCTCCACGAATTCCCTCAGCGCGTTACCATGATCGATGCCACCTTTATCCGAGTACCTGCCCCAGCTTGTATAACGCCAGTCAGGATCCTCCATCTCGTACTCAATGCCCAGACCGTCCAGCACTTCTTTCAGCGACGCCAGATACGCATCCGTTTCCTTTTCATTGAAACAACATATAATCGCCGTATACAGATAGGACGCCGTATCTTCCTCGATTCCGGTTTCCCACCCCCAGTCGTCCAAATGGAAATACACCTTATCAGGGATCTTATATCCGCCCTTAGAAATGCAAATGCTGTGAGTGCTACTGCTGTTGGTTTCAAAAACCCCTCTTCTTACCTGAATCATACTTACTCCTTCAATGTAGTATTTGTTCCAAGCACTTCGTGTACGCTGACGTAATACTTTCCCGGTTTGTAATCCGCATACGTCACACCACGAAGCTGCTTATAAATCTTGATCCCGCTGTCGTCATCTACCGTCAGCCACAGATACTTCACATTATCCCGATATGGCGGTTTCTCTCTGTATTCCTGTCCGGGCTGGGTAATAAACAGATCCGGTTCTGCCGGAACACTGAATTCAACGAAAGCCCCGTAATCGCCTATAACAACTCTGTCAAAATCATTAGAGATTACCGTACCACGAATAGTATGGAGACATACAGGCCCGTCCTTGACAGCAAGGAAATACGGCACATTCTTGCTGAACAGATCCCTGTAAAACTGAGATAACCAATCCGGAAGCTTCTTGTACTTGTACAGGTCTGCGAGGTCAGATTCAATACTCCTTGTGTCCATCTACACCTCCCACGCTTCCAGAAGCTCCGCCATGAACAGAGCCTGATCAATCGCTCTGGTACTGTACATCACCCCGCGGCCATCCTCAAGAAACGCCGCCAGGTCTTCCCGACACCGGAATTCGCCCAGCAGACTGTCCGTACAACCGCAGGCATCGCAGGGTTCTTCCCATTCCGCCTCCCGATTCCGGGACACCAGAAGTCCGTCGTCCTGATGATCTCGATACAGAAAAACCATAAAATCACCACTTTCTACAAAAGTAATTTGTAAATAGGCGCAAAAAATAAAACCTGCGCCGGTTTAGCGTTAAATTTCGCCCATATTGTGCCGATACACCCGTGCCAGATTCTTCGCACGGTCATGATACCGTCTGGCATACAGTGCGAGATGAGCAACCCTCCGGGATCCGCCCGACCTTAGATAACCCTTTACCATGTCGGCAGCAATATCTCTGAAAACACCGCTCATACTCAGCGTTTTAGGATACCATACACACGACGCGGTAAAAGAGAGCTCGCCTGAGGTGGCAAACCGAATTATTACCTCTGACGGCGGATCGTCCATACTGCCAGTTATTGTGACATCGTTGGCCTTGATTGAAACTAAACCATCTCGTGGTTTTGTATCCGTTACAAGATCACCAACTTCTTCGCCAGTCATAATTGCTTTGCCCGGAAACTTGAAAACCTCTTCGCCAGTCTGCTGATCATAACAGGTTAGCCCACTTATGAACTCGACCTTAAAATTTCTCTCGCCCATCAGTCCTCCCGAAACTTATCGCCAACATTGCGCAGCGCCATGTGCATGTCCACAATGTCAGGATTATCTATCTCTATAGCCGGGAAGATTTCGTCAAAAACCGACTCTTCAGAAATCGTTATGTAAAAGTGACCGCACTTGCTAATCCGGGATACCTGCCACCGGTTACAACATGTATCCTGCGGATCCCAAGGAACCATAATATCCCGTTCCTCACCATCCATGACCAGCCGCACAGAAGTAATATCGCCGTACGACAGTCGCTCGAACAGAGAATGTGGCTTCGGAATCCCGGAGTCATCGAACGGATACCGTATCCGCTCAGCGTCCCGGTGGATTTCTACGTAGAACACCTCACAGACAGTCCGCTCAGCAAAGGCGTTGCAAGCCACCCGCTCGATGTTCGTCTTCAGATTATAAGCATTCATATCCCCGATATACCTTCCCGGGATCTCAATACTATCGCAGTTTTCCAGTACAAATATAATGCTTTTAAGGTTCAATTTTATCAACTCCCTCCATAAACCTCATCTCATAGGGGCCTTGAGTTTCAACAAATCTATGCTTGGAGCAAGATACAATGCAATTTCTTCTTCATGCCACAAAGAATACTCGCCACTGTTATTGTCTCGAAGATATATCCAATGCAGGCTGCTTGACATAACAGTTAATATGTGGTGATTATAATTTACATCTTTATAGTAAACGACATCTATGGGTTTTAACTCACGCCACCAGAAGACATCAAGACGCTTATCATCCGCCGAGGTCACCGGATTTGCCGTGCGCACCTCTGTCAACGGGTTAAGCAACGAAAGACTAGTGTTGAGTCCTTGGCTCGGAGAATACAACGGGTTAAGTGACGCAAGAGCAGTGTTGAGTCCCGGGCTCGGAGAATACATCAGCTTAATTGCGCTCGTTACCTCCTCTCGTCCTTCCATTTTAGCGATTATCGCATCGCACGTTTCGTTGGCGTCTTCGAGTCGCCGAAGTATCTCATCGCCAGAAGCACGAACATATCCTTTCTTCTTAGGTTTCGACGCCGGCGGCGTATATTCCGGTTTCTTTAATTTCTCAATCCGGATCTCTTCCGCACGAACTTTCAAGTCGTCCAGCTTCTCATCAAGAAACGCCCGATCTTCCATATGTAGGTATTCCGCTGCCCGGATCAGCTCCAATATCTTAACCGCCCGGTCAAGAGTATCCCGTAGACCGCCGAAGCCCTTAATCGCCTTGTCGTACTTAGAGGCTTCATTCCGTTTAGCAGACACATCGATGCTCATACGTCAACTCCGGATTCCTGAAGAATACGCAGCATCTTGTCCCGAACCATACCGGAAAACGGGTCGCTCGGGAAAGACCGGAGGATCTGACGCAGATCAAGCATATTCATCCATTCTGAGTCAATCAAAGCCATCTCGTCGTCGTTGTTCCATTCCATGTAATACCCATCCCCCATACTACGGGTAACAGACAGGTTATCACCATAGATCCAAATATGTACTTCCCGCCCGGGCAGGGAATAACTGGCCTCTTCAACCTTGCCATCATAGCTTTTCCCGCAGCCGTTGTCCGTATTCCAGAAATCGCAGGTATAATGCCCAAAGTTGCTCGTCTCTTTATGTTCCGGCGCAAAGCCCATTCTCGTTCCTTCGCTTCTCATAACTTCTCCTTCTTAATCCGTTTACTGCCAGTAAACTTGCAGATTGCGTAAACCGTATCCTGTTCTTCATCATCAATCAGATGAGAGATTTCTGTAATCTTCCCGAGGCAGCCGACTCCCCGCTTCTGAACCATGACCGTATCCCCGACCCGAGGATAAGCGTCGCAGTAAACATCCATGGTAGCAATCCCGTTGCCGTCCCGGGTTCCGTCCTCCGTCATCATGAGGACATACTTCATCTTTTCCATTCTGTCATCTCCTTCATATTGTTTATTGGCGCGGCCAGCTCATACTCTGACCACTTTGTTACCTTCATACTCCAAATATCTTCTTTCGAGGCCCCATTTGACAAGCAGATTGACCACTTCCTCCGGATAAAGCAACATGAAGTTACCACAAATCTCATCTTTCCCATTGTTGCTAGAATGTAACGGGCAATTACCACATCTCCGGTCACAACATATCTTTGCTCTCAGCCAAAGCGCATCTTCCGCCGAAATCTCAATTGCCGGCTGCTCTACCGACATCAACCCCTCCATGACTATAGCTACAATCTTGTCATACCCGGCGTCATCCCCAGTGGTTTCTATGTATTTGATCCCCCGGCTGGCAAGCAGCTCTCTCAGCGGTTCAGCCAGAGCGTTAGATTCTTCTTCTGTCTGGAGCCGCCCGGATGGATTATAGGGCTTCGTCCGCTGCAGAAAAAAGTTCAGATTCTGGTAAGAGTTGAATACGTCCATGACCGTCCGGTTGAAGTTCTCCGTCAGCCGGGGATCATTGTTGTACAGGATACTCAGCGGCAGCGGCGAGTCCGTAACAATCACTTCCACCTTGCCGGCGCACCGGCTCATCCGATAGGACTGCTTGCCGAACAGAAACGCCTGATTCTTGAACGCCTCGTTGTTTTCCTCCCAGACCTTGTCCTTAGCATACTCCGTAACCAACTCTGCGTTGACGCCTATCTGCTTCAGGGCGGCGAATACGTAGGCCGCCCCTGTGGACTTCCCGGCGCCCGGGACCCCGAAGATGTTTACTACAATAGTTTCCATATGTACCTCCTCATGCCTTCTTCAACATAGCAGCATTGGTTTCGCCTATAACAGACGCTACATCAAGATTCATTTCCAGAAGCCACGCTCCGGCTACCTGCAGCGCAGTCACCCATTCATCATCATGGATTTTGTCGATCTTTCCGCCGGAACCCTTGCGGTTGCCGAGATAAATATTGCCGCCGTACTGAAGCCGTTTATAATATGTGTTCCACGCCGCAGCAAAATCGTTTTCATAGCGACAGGCTGCCGCCGCCCGTACCATAGCATTCAGCACAGCACGATTATCCCATGTGTTTACGCCTGCCGCCAGAAGACTATTCACTTCCTCCAGTTTTCGGTTTTCTTCCGTAAGTGCCTCAACATGGCGGTTATGGTATTTCTGTACATCACAAACCGCCCGCAGAGATGCCTCCATATCCCCGGCGAAGATAGCCTTACCAACCTCCGCCCACAGCATCTGCTCCTCATCAATGGCGTATGTACGGTCTTCTTCGGAAGCATTCTCGAAAGCGTTCAAAAGCTGAGTGCGAACTTCTTTTGCCACCGTACTGTCACGAAGCAGCATGGCAATACGGAGAACCGCCCGGCGGGAAAAGCATTTAGTTCCGCCGTTATTGACTTCAAGCGGAGAACCGTCCTGCATACAAAGGATTGTAACCCCTCTTTTACTATTGTTAGGGTTGGACATTTTGTCCAATCCAAAATCAGAAGCCATCTTTATCAGTGTCCCATCAGAATCAATCTCTTCCTTGTTTCTCTGATATACCTTCTGTATCGCTTCAACATCCACCTCGAAATATTCCGCCACCTGCTTCGTTGTCACCACATCAGCTTCCGGTATCAGAAACAGTCGCTTAACCCTATCCAGCACTTCTGTGCGGTTCATATAAGATTCACGCAACTTCTTGCTGTTTAACATCTCGTTCTCGTTCATTCCATCATTCCTTTCCTTTAATTCTATATAGGATAAATCAGTCCGGCAGACCGATATCCTTCTTCAGTAAGTACACCCGGTTGATCTCGTCGATCTCCGGTTGCCAGTTTTTCGGCTTGAACACCGAACTGTCCCCGCGAACCCGGGTCTTCCGCGTCCAGTCGTACGTCTCCTGCATCTCGATCAGGTTATAATCTCTGTCATGCTCCATGAAGTAAAACAGCAGATCCAGCTTCAGAGTCACCCACATGAAGACATCCTCATCCCGCCCGCAGAACTTCCGCAGATCGTTGACCTTGCCGAGATAGCTGATCATGTCCCAGCAGACCCGTCCGACCTCCGTATCCCTCTCGGGCAGCACCACACTGTCCAGCATGGAGTAAAGCTGTGCCGCCGGGAAATCACCGGTAACAGGAAACTCCAGCATATCCATGTTCAACAGTTCCATGGCAACGTCGTGAACTCTGTCGTACATATCCTGAGTCTGCAGGATATTATCTACAGCCTGTTCCCGCATAGACCGCAGGTTGGTATCCTCCGGCGTCTTGTCAAGCCGTACCTTCGCAGCATCATGCAGCATATGGCACCGGAGCCGCATATAGCAGGAGTGGTAGGCGATCTCAATCTTCAGGCGGATGAACGCGGCCAGCTCTTCAGACAGAGTGAGTGTGCCGGCCTCTTCGTCCCAATGAGTCTGCCCGGCCAGCAGATGATCATAGTTGGCCAGCTCAGAAACAGACCGGTAAACCCAGAGCAATTCATACCGGATGTCGTACAGCCCGCTGATATCCCCCGAGGACAGCTCCCGCTCTTTCTCCTGGCATTCCTTCCAAGTGAAGAACGCATTGCCGAACAGATCATTATGCTTCTTGGTATAGGGAATAGTGATGGTCTTCATGTTTTACTCTCCTTAATTTCTTCCGCTTTATATATTTCTTTTGCCCGTACAAAAATATGGTCTTCGTCGCCGTGGCCGCCATCGTGCAGCTCTTCCAACCAAGCCTTGAATAACGACCGCATCCGGCGGGAAGGGATGTATACTTTAATCTCGCCGTCTGGTGTACGGATCGCCGACCGCCAGACCCACTGTATCATTTCGGATAGGGCATATCCATCTTCGTTGATGGGACATCCCTTATCCTCAAGATAGTGTTTGATATTTGGGTGCATGAATACGTTCACGCAGTAAGCCAGATACCGGCAATGCCTGTAATCATTACTGGCTTTCTTGTTGAACACAAGGAACCGTTTCTTAAAGGAATGTGTATCTACTACGTTCTCGCCGAGCTTAAACACCGTCCACAGACAAAATGGGGCAGTCTCTTTTGTTTTCCCCCACTTACGGAAATAGCTCTCGATATGCGAACCAAGTATCATCATCTTTGTCCGCTCTTCATCACTATCTTTCGACTTCCTGCCGCGCCGTGTGTTCTTCTTTTTCTTCAACTGCTCTAACCGTTTCAGTTCTACGGCAATCTCTCTTTCATACCAGCTTACTGACAGGGAGCTTTGATCGTTACCGATATCATTCAGTACCCCATGTTCTACAACAATCCTATCAGACAGTCCCCGGGCGTATTCCATCTCAATCCGATCCTCTGTAAAGTGATACCCCTCCTCATCCCGTACAACACCAATATAATCGAACGGGATTCCGGCGGCAGTCATCATACAGCACTGCAGAGAGAACTTAAACAGATATGTCAGAATGTAGACATCCTCGAACCATAGGAAGATATCCATGTTAAACACCCGGTAATAGACACTCTTATGTAGGTACATATCCCGGCGTTCAAGCATTTCCAATAAAGGAGCAAGTAGCTCTCCGTCATACTCTGTGTCCTTTAGACAGATAAGCCCATTCTCCTTTTGCTCCACCATCCCCCATTTCTCAAGATACATCATATCATTGATGCTCGCTTTGGCGGCGGACATATCGTATTCCTCAACAGCCGGGAAGGTCTCATCCTGTATCAGAGTATATCCGACCGCCCGGATCAGATCTTCATACTTCCATATAGACAGTATGAACAGAGCGTGGGAAATTACGATGTTCTCGCGGTTCCGGAGCAGCTCGCCGAGCTCTGCAGTCTTGCTCTTGTGTATCCGATCATCTCCCAGCGGCTGGCAGAAACCGTGCTCAATACAGCTGGTACAAATACGGTTGCACTCATCAAGGAACGGGGTCACATAGATGAACCGTTTCCAGTGCGGTGCGGATAAAATAAAACTGATGGATGACTCTGTCTTGCCGCCGCCCATGATCACATCAGCTACGTGAACGCCCATCGGAGCTCCTCCTTCCTGTACAGAAAATTACTGTTGTGCTGTTTTATCGCCTTTTCGAGTGGTCAAAAGGCGATGAACGAAAAATCGACCCTTTTAATCATACGGATTCTACTGTCCAAACTCGGGGTCTGGTTTTCAAATCCTTATAGTAATTAAAGAGGTACCATATTAAGTCAATTTCGGATCTACTTCGTAGCTCCTCAGACAATTGTACGATACGGGCGTTGCCCGATACGAGATATCTATTGACAACCTTCATATCTTATGGTATAATGTAGCACCTCTACATAGACTTTCTTAATAAGACTGAGTCTCAATTCTCCCCAAAACTGTTCTCGGTGCCGCACAAGAATCGAAAATGCGGCACCGGCGAAAAATCGACCCTTTTAATCATACGGATTCTACTGATGAAAATCGAGGTGGGGTACCCTCCCTCCTTATTTATTATAAAGGTACCCTATCTTATTAAATTCCTCCGGCCAGCTGAGCTGTCCTCCGGAAGATTTCCTCTACAATACGTGAATCACATTGCATTTTCTTTTTGTGATGACATTATAGCACAAAGCTATATGAATGTCAATAGGTCGATGCAATGTAAGTGTTAATGCCATGTATAAATTAAATGAACTTCATGTGAACAACTATATCGAAAGCAGAACAAACGATCTGTAGTATTCCTTTACAACCAAATGGCCCCGGTGGGGGCTTTTTTCTTTTGTACAGGATCAGATCACTTCCTTCTGTCGGTAAAAAATACAGTCCGGTACAAAAAATAGAGCTGACTATTGGTTTTCTGGATCTATACTCTATCTTACAGAACGAGGATATACCAAAATATTTCTTATGTAAAGGCCCTCCCCGGGCCAATAAAGGGTAGAGTTTTCCTACAGAACTATAACCTATCAATATTTATCGTTTATCAACAAACAATAGCCCTGTCTGTGTACCGGATCTACATTATGCATAGGTTTTATACATCCTAAGTTACAATATGCTGAAATCGGGGAGGTAGGAGAGGGATGAGGGGTGTAGGATGGGAAAAGTTTTGAGTTGAGGGAAGATCGAGAGGGAACAGCTGTACAGACGGGAGGGGGATATAAAGACCCCTCCCCATGTTAACCTCCCCCCATAGGGCATTACAAGGCATTTGGGACGGTGTTACCACACTAAAGACAAAATACATAAATGAAACTTGTCTAAAATCGTGCAAAAATAGTCATATTGACGGGTAAAGTTTATCGGGGGAACAAACAAAACGATTGCTCTATTTTTGCTTTCTGCATACTTTTGAATACGTTCGACTGACTGTTTCCGTGTCCGGTTCTCCCAGTATTTCCCCACTAACCCAATAGGAATTGAATATCCCACTATCTCCATAGGAAATTTAGAATTCCCATAGCGGAAATAGGAAATACAGCATATTCCTATACGCCAAATAGGGAATAGATAATATCCTACAATAATTGTAGGGAATGATCATTAAAAACTAAACTTGTAACTATTCAGCCGGACGGGGAAACAGAACGATTGTTCGTGTCTGGTACTGGGACAGGGTACGGGACTGCCTACAGGGGGTGCGGGACTACCACAAAAACAGGGTAGTCAGGCAGTGATATAGCCTGTTCCGTGAAATTTTCCTACATTATTATATATAGAAAAACCATTTTAGTTTATTTGGAAAACTAACATATTCGGCAGCGTGCAAGGGGTGCTGTCTGACTCTGGACCAGACCAACGCCACGGGGACAGGATACCGGGGGACCAGTCCGACAGGATACCCAGAGGGACAGGGTATAGGGCGGTCAGACGTTCCCAAAAAAATTTTGAAAAACTTTTGAAAAAGAGGTTGACAACATGAATAAGGTGTGATATAATACCATCGTACATCTGAATAAGGTGTGCCGCTTGCCGCCGCCTGTACCGGATAACGCCGGGCGGCCGCCGCAGAGTATCCCGCCATCATTAAACGCCCACGGGTAACGCCGGACGGATGGTTGGAAAGTTTGTAGTTAAAAGGAATAAACCCCGCTTGAATTGCTACAAACACGCCTGTTACACTCCCGCCAGAAACGGCAGGAAGTTTTGACAATCGAACAAAATCACGCTGTTAGTACCGCCGCACGTACACGGCGGGGACGTGCCCGGAAGGTAACACGCCGCAGAATGACAGCCGCATAACATTACATATTACGTGCATTGCACGTTCTACCCGATACAAGATTATTGTATCGGGGGGAATGCGTAAAGCATAATATATTATTTGAATGGAGAAATAACCATGGAAAAGATCAAGATGAATACCGCCGTACGTGATTCTGTACTCTGCAATGCCCCTATCCGCAAGTGCATTACTACATCCTGTGATGGTATGGACAAAAACACCATGCAGGAATGGAAAAAGCACACATCCGCCCTTGCCGCCGCTGTAGAAAAGTATGTATCTGTCATGCAGGAAAACAATACTGCGACACTTGCGACACGTGACACTATCCCCGCCGCCGACACAATGGAACAGGCGAAAAAAGACGCCGTTTCCGCCGTGTATGCCGCCCTTGCCGCCGTTCGTGAATTTGGCGGCTTCACCTTCCCGAATGGACACGATGAACCAGAATTGCTTGCAATCCGTCTCACATCAACAAAAGTCGAAAAAGACGCCGCAGGAAAAACGGAAAACGTGTTCGATTGTATCAAGTCTGAATCCACCGCCCGCCGTGAGATCGAGTGGTATTTGTACGCCCGCCAGGTAGGGAAAATCGGTAAAACCGCTGAACAGTACGCCGCAGAAAAAGCCGCCGCAAAAGAAGCGAAAAAAGCCGCCGATAAAGTAAAACGTGCCGCCGCAAAAGCAAAAGCAAAAGAAGAAGCGGACGCCGCCGCCAGAATCGCCGCAGAAAAGGCAGAACAGGAACGCAAGGCTAAATCCATTGAAAAAGCGGACGCCGCACGTAAAGAAGCACGTGCCGCCGCAGGACTGCCGGAAACAAAAGAAGAAGCCGCCGCATAAAGAAAACGCCCAAAAGGGCGTTTTTCTTTTTGCCATTAAACAAAACAATTGTTCAGTGTCTCCGCACTGGGGAAAGGATACAATCATGCAAGGATATATCAAGTACGCCGCCCGTGGCATTTCGGTAAAATTTTACGGTATAAACATACCCACAAAGGAAACAGGTTGTTTCTACGGATTCTGCAAAAAGTACCCGTTTATTTCTACCGGGTACAAGAACCCTGTTACGGGCACGGTACAGATTTTCAAACTTATTGACGGCAAGTGGACAAAGTTTGAAGAAGACAGCAGCTTTTCCCATGACCTTAACCGCGAATTCATCCGGATCATAAACGCAAAGAACGCTGCCGCAGAACGGTGTAGAAAAAAGGATCCTGAAACATACCGGGAATACACTCGTATGTCAGAGGTTCATAAAGCGTCTAACTCCATTACGTTCTAAATCTTGACAACCCCGATCGGAATGTGGTATAATTCAGTTACATAGCCACATACGAAAGGGGTTTTATTTTTGCCGTTTGATCAAAAAACGTACAATAAAGAATACGACAAGCAGACATATTCCCGGATACAAGCAACCATCTTAAAGGAAGACCTTGATACCGTAAAAGCACTCGCCGATGAATACCAGATGTCCATATCCGATTTGATCCTTAACGCCCTGAACCGCACATACGGACTGAACCTGAAAAAGAAACGCAAATAACCCCGAACCGCTCCGGCGGTTCTTTTTCTTTCCGGCTTCTCGGGGATTTATGCTTAAAGTCCCCAACTAACCTAAATTCATCTGAACCGGCTTCACCCCGGTTCTTTTTTTATACGAAAGGAGTCACCTATGTATTATTCCATTTATTTCTACCGCCACGCCCTTTCCGGCATCGAGTCCCAGCAAGCCGACCTCCTGAACGCCGGACACCTTGAACCCATGCCGCCCGATCACGCATGGTGGTTCGATATTCCCGCCGCCGACGTTCCCCGTGTCCTTGATTATATCTTCCTTGCCTTTAAGCCCATGGATGTGGAACTGTTCGAGCAGTACACCAATGGTTCAGACCCTTACGGTGAGCTGCAGCGTTCCATATGCCATATCGTAGACCATCGCCGTTACTGGACATTTGATCCCGCCTGCCTTGAATACCTTGCCGGGAATCTCAGAAAAATGAGTGAGCCCATATCAGACCGCCAGTATTACGAGCTTCTTGACAATCTGCACAGCGCCAACGCTGATGGTATGCCTGTAGGGTGTTTCGCCGACTTGATCAGCAAGGTTCTTATCCCGTCGCTTGAGTCTCTTACCGTTTTTGAACTTCTGAAACCTCTCCACGATATCTACCACCATCCCGAAAATTTTGAAGGTTATCTTGATGATCCCAGCACTATTCCCGCACCCAGCCGGAACTATTTCGATTTCAGAGACACCAGAAAGGAGTCCTGACCATGTCCATGTACCGCCAGTACGAGAACCCCCACACCCTCGAAGCCCGCTTGAAGAACCTGCAGGCCCGCCGAGCCGCTCTTACCCTGTCCCCCGAAACTGAAGTTGAACTGATGGATCTCGACATAGAAATCCACGAACTGAAAGAACGGATCAACTTCGCCTGGCAGGACGATGAAGCCGATTCCGAATAACTACATATAACCAAGCCGAATTTCAAATTCCGGAAAGCCGAGAGCCGCCAAAACTCTACGGCTTTTTTCAGTACAGAAAGGATACATATTATGCTGTATACATCTTCCATGTCCATTTTCTTCCTGATCGCCGCCACCGCTTCCGCCTACGCCGCCGGCCGGATCACACCCCAGTCCAAGAAAACCGCCGCATTCGCCCGTTATGGTGAAGCCCGCCTGATCCGCCCCGCTCTCTGGATTGCCGCCGTCCTGTTCATCGCCGGGAATATCGTCGGAATCGGTACCCTGCCGACCCTCTGAGCGAAGCCGAATTCCAATTCCCCAAAACCCGCCGCTTCTCGGGGATCTGAGCGTATACAGTCCCCAACCAACCATCAAATCAAGAAAGGAGTACAAAAATGTTAGCGAAACTTCTGCAAAAGTTCTTCAATTTCCGTGCTATGCATTGCCGCCGGTATAAATACTATAACGCCGACTGCGGCAATTACCTGCCCGGAATCATAGATGTGCTGTGGGAACGCCGCTGGGTGAAAACCCATCGAGGATGGACGCCCACTTATATCCGGCTTAAAGGTTGACAAACCTGGCAAAATAGGGTATACTATACCCAAACGAAAACGGAGGGTACTATGTTCAAAATGATCGAATACGCAGACACTTTCGAGCCGGTGCCGGAATTTATCATTGTCGGCGATAAGTTTGATGTCGTCAAAGACAGCGGCTATAAACTGGATTTCACCGCCGACAGAACCCACAGAAACTTTACAAAAGCCCTGTTCTGGGACGGCACCATTGAAGCCGAAAATCGGGCGGGTGATAAGATCGACGGATTCTATGACCTGATCACCGCTATGCTGTGCAAAACGGAAGACGGAACCCTGTACGCTGTCGAATATCTCCCCGGGAAAACCGGCGATACACCATGTATCTGGCAGCGTGTAATCTCCGCAGAATAACCAAGCCGAAAACTGAATTCCCCAAAGAGCCAAGACCCAAAAAGTCTGAGGCTCTTTTTTCTATGCCCAAAAATAACTTACATAAAGGAGAACCCAAACCATGATGCAGAACGAATTTGAAGCCCTGATCGGCGAAACCGTCACCCCCGAAGACTACCGCGACACCATCGAGTACATCTATATGAACTCCACGGAATACGGCACCAAGGAAGCCGTCGTAGAATTCTACAAAACAAGCGGCATTGACAGAATGGACGATTACGCCTCCTTCATGAGAGGTACCCACGAAATCTGGAGCAGACTCCAGGGCGGCGAATTCCCCGGCATAGAAGCCACCAGAAAAATGCTTGAAAAAGCGCTTGCCCCCGATACCAATCCGGCAGACGAAGTGGACGTCTACGACTGGGAATTCCGCACCTTCCTCCGCCGCCTGTCCTGTCTCCTGATGGGTTACGGAACTGACACCATGCATAAGGCAAGCCTGATTGCCAAAGAACTGTACGCCAACCCCACCCTGAAAGCCCTGACCCAGAGCTTCGCCGATAAGAAATGCGATCAGGCGGATAATTACACATGGATTCTGCAGGGACATATCGGCAGCGGCGATCCTCTGTCCGAAGTAACGGACTACAGCCGCCTGTATCTGGACGTACTGGAAACCATGGGCTACAATATCTGAGGAGGAACCAAAATGGAAAAACGCTACCACTACACAATCGTGTGGGACTCCGAAGAGGGCAAAGACTTTTGCCATATGATCTGCACCCCCGAAGAGCTCGTAATCACCACCGAGCAGATCCGTAAGGAGCATCCGAATCTGTGGTACCTGTCTACCAGCAGACACGACGCCCCGGGCAGCGGAGCCAGCGAATATAATATCGCCTATCGGGATTCTTCTCTCCGCTTCAGAGACTATTACTTTATCGGATCACAGACAGAGCTGGAAAGGGAAGTAAACTGGCTGAAAGAAAACGGAGCCGGATACGTAAAATACGTTCTGGCAGAACCCGAACCGCCCGCCCTCCATGCCGACCGCATCAAAGCCGTTCGTGCCATGGAGTACCTCGCCCGCTGTGTCAATGACGAAAGCGTCTTCAGCCTCTGGCTCACCTTTGGCGTAGCCGACGGCGATATCGACGAAAATACCACCGACGAAGAATTGGAAGACTACTGCGACGACGATACCAACTTCGCCGACCTGATGGACACATTCCTGTGCCTGATGTCCAGAGCCTATAAATCCGGTGGGCTGTTCTGCGATGACGTAGTCAGCAAGGAGGACAAATGAGCATCACATTCTGGCGGGTCATCAGCTACGACAAACAGACCCAGCAAACCACGCAGAAGGATTTCAAAAGCGAGCAGGTCGCCCATTCCTACCGGGCAGCCCTCCTGAAATCCGGCCGGAACGCAAAAGTCTTCACCATTATGAGAGGAGAAAAGCCCCATGCCTGATATTTACAATCACTATGACCGCCTGACCCCGGGTTACGAATTGGAGGAACCCACATGAAATACGTAGTCGTCTTCCACCCCGCCAGTGATAACCGCACCGGCAAAACCTACGTCAAGGAAAAGCACACCAGCGAGTTCGCCACCTTGACCCAGGCCAGAAGCCACGCCGCCAAATTCGCTAACGCCAGCATCTACCGTGTCGAATGGTCAAACGGCAACGGCTGGCAGTACATCCGCAAGCTGAAACAGGTCAGATCGGCCTAAGGAGGAAATCATGAAAAAGATCATCAACGGCAAAAAATACGACACCGGCACAGCCAAAGAGCTGGGCATCTGGAGCAACAGCTACTACCCCGGCGACTTCGCCTACTGCAGTGAAACCCTGTACCGCAAAAAGACCGGCGAATACTTCCTGTACGGTATCGGCGGCCCCATGTCCAAGTACGCCGAACACATCGGCAGCAACACCACAATCGGCGGCAGCAACATCAAGCCCATGACCGAATCCGAAGCCAGAGAATGGGCAGAAACTCACCTCGACGCCGAGGAATACGAAGAAATCTTCGGAGAGGTAGAAGAATGAAGAACAACCCCATTTTCCAAACCGAGCTGGGCAAACTGGCCCTCGAAATCTACGAATGGTGCAAGTCCCACCACCTCTGGGGCGACAATACCATCTACTTCGACGGCCACGCCATTTCCAACTGCCGCAGATGGGGCGATACCCCCGCCGATGCAGTCCTGTCCGAAGAAGGCCGCCTGTACTACTATAAGGACAAGAACCCCCGGGATTACTTCGAGTACGTCAACCCGAACGGCCTGTCCATGTCCTTTGAGGGCGAACTGTACGATGTCCTAAACGCCTACACCCCGGGCTGGACAAAATACGAAGACCAGTTCCGGAAAATCTTCGAGCGCCACGGCTGGTACTACGAAATGGGCCACGCCTGGAACTTATCTACATATAAACTGTAAAGGAGAATTCCCATGTTCGACCATAACTTCCTTCTGTCCGAAAACCTCCGCATCCGTGAGGAAAACATCAGACTGCAGACCGAAATCGAACGCCTGCAGAAAGCCAATGAAGCCCTGAGCCATGTCCTGTCCTGCATTATGCCGGAGCTGGGCAGCGTAAGAGTCCCCCGCTCCTTCACCAAGCCCCGGGGCAAAATCGAATTCCAGACCGCCCCGAGGGACTGCATAGACATTATCTTCATCGAGACCCCGGGCAGAACCAGCCAGACCGGCGACCCTGTTCTGGACAACATCTTTTCCAGATAACAGCTCTATGAATCCATAACCAAGCCGAATCTTAATTTCGGCAAAGCAAATACATACAGAATCCCTTTGAGCCGAACCACGGCTCTTTTTTCTTATACTAACTTCTATAAATTTACATAACAAAGGAGACATAACCATGTCCGCTATCATCAACCATATGATCAACAATACCGAAGTCAACCAGTCCTACGCCGCCGCCATCGATAACACCACTCTGGCCGATGCCATCATGGCAAACGTCCCCGAAGTCTGCGGCGTCTACTATAAAGACCTGCCCCTGGCCCTGCTGGACGTACACCCCACCATCCAGAGAGACCTGTCCGACCACTATCTGAAGATCGCCGAAAACTTCGATATCAATAAGTGCGACCCCCTCACCGTGAGCTGGAAGGAAAACGGAACCTTCCTGATCATCGACGGCCAGCACCGGTTCAGAGCCGCCCTGCAGAAGGGAATCACAACCCTCCCGTGCCGTGTCTTCAAGGATCTGACGGCGGAAGAGGAAGCAAAAATGTTCTATACCCAGAATGAAAACAATAAGCGGCTGACCCCCAGAGATATGCTGAGAGCCAAGCTGACCGTCAAAGAAGAGGTGGCCGTGTCTCTGAAGAACCTCTGCGACCGCCACGGCGTGTTCCTGTTCAAGACCGGAGAATTCGACGTGCCGTACCTGAAGGACGTATCCGGCATGGAAAAGCTCATCCGCATCTGGGGCGAAGACCTGGCGGAAACCGTGTTCCAGTTTGTTGAGATCGCCGGATGGCAGAACGAACTGAACGGATACAGCTCCAACTCCCTGCGCCCGATCATCACCTTCTGGCGGAAGCTGTACATCCAGCGGGGCCACGAAGATCCCACCGAAGACGTTCTGGAAGTGGCAAGAACCATCAGCGGTATGCCCTTCGATCAGCTGGTGGCTACGGCCAATGCCATGTTCCCGTATTGCACCACGCATATGGCTGTCATCTCCCTGTACCGGAAGATTTTCGATAGCCACTATAACCCCGACGTGTTCCTTCTGACAGACGTCCAGCCCGAATCCGTAAATTCCCGCCAGACAAATATCGCCTGACCTCTTGACAAACCGGCACCTGTGTGCTATCATTAGTAACATAGCATCTACTGCATATAATGCCGCACCACACAGGTGTCTGTTTTTTTACCGCAGTTAATTACATATCATCTACCTGAAAAGAAGCAGGAGTAAAAAATGTACCAGATTTTATACATAAACCAGAGCGGCCAGTGCTTCGACCAGCGGGACTTCCCGGAATCGGAATTCGACCAGACCGCCCTGATCCGCCACGCCAGACAGGCCGTAGACTATAAATACGCCGCCAAGGTCATCCTGAAGCTGAACGGCAAAACCATATCGAAGGTGAGGTAATCATGGTAAAACATTCAATCTGGAATTCTGAAATCGAAATGGAAAACTGGCAGGATTTTCTTGCCGAAGAATATCCCGACCTCGACCCCGACGACCCCGAAGCCTATTATCTCGCCGCAGAACGGAACGACCTGTATCTGGGCGACGAACGCACAAACCTGAACGTCAACCTGCACACACCCATCCTCCTCATTGCCGAACTGGGTCTGTGGGACGGTAAGCACCGCGCCGCAGATATCATCAGAAGCGGCAATATTGCAGACTGCCTGTACAGCAAACTCAGAGGCGATAGCGAATGCCATTGGTACATAGATGAGCATGACGATCTGATCTGTGCAGAATCCCACCACGACGGCACGAACTACTATACATATCGTGCCGTAAAGCCCACCCCATCCGGTGATACCGAGAACAGAATCAGCAGTCTCATCGAAAAGCATCTGGCCGGAACCCTGACCACACGGGATCTGAGCCGCTATACATATCGTTTAGGCGACGCCATCGCTGCAGTATACGGCTGGGAAATCAGCCGGAAGGGAAGGAGAAAAGAAGCATGATGTACGGTGTACACGAATACGGCTATCTTCTGTCTCATGAAGAAGTAGAAAATGCCAAAGAAAAACTGACCGAAGCCGGATTTCAGTTTTCCGACAATAACGACGTAGTAGAATTTCTCGGCGGCATTTGGCTGGATGATTTTACAGGCACCATCCAGAAGTTGTTTAAGGATTCTGAGGAAGACTATAAAGATATTCCGTATGAAGACGACAGAATTGCCATTCTTCCTGTTCCGGAGTATCCCAGCTTCTGGAACCCCGTATATTGGTATGAAGAGGAAATGATACAGAGCATTCGGGATTACTATAATTTCCCGGAAGAATACAGAGAAGATCTTCCGGAAGGTACCCAACCGCAGAACTGGCTTCCGGAAGATGACGAGCCCATTCGCCGGAATCTGTATGAGATTACTGGAATAACGCATTGAGGAGGTAAGCATGAAGAAATGGAAAGTTCCCGTTTATTGGGGCATGACCGGAATCGTAGAACTCACTGCCAATACGCTGAAAGAAGCATTGGAACAAGCTAACAGAAGAGAAATCGCTTTGCCTGTCGGAAGTTATCTGGACGGCAGCTTCCAGGCAGATGACGGTGATATTGAAATGATTCGCCAGTGTTATAACGCCAACCAGCCCGACGAAGAACCAACCGCAATTTCGAATCCCGAACTCCGGACAGCCCCCAAATCCTGTTCCGCCCGCCAGGTGACAGAACCGTGCCCCGACTGCGGCAGCGAAGTCACCCTGTTCTGGGAACCCGAAAGAGACGGATACCAAATCTTCTGTCCTGTCTGCGGCACAAAGATGATGCTGTGCAGTATGTGCCCCAAAAGCGCAGACAATACCTGTGACTGGTCACGCGCAACCGATAAGGAAGGGCGCTGTTCTATGATGGATAAATACTATAAGGTAACCGTATCGGAAACCAGATACGCCACCGTATTTGTCAAAGCCGACAGCCCTGAAAAAGCGGAAGAAAAAACGAAGTGTATCTGCTGCTGCATGGATCTGGAATACGATGAAATGCCCATTGAAGCCGTCTGCGACAGAGATTATAAGGGATTCCCGTATACCGATGCCATACTTCTCAACTAAGGAGGAATTATGAACGCTAAAGACAAAGCCGCCGTCCTCGCCATTGCTCTGTTTCTGGCCGTTGCAGCAGGCGTGGCTGCCGTAACCACAACCAAACCAAAAAACATATACCCCGAAACCGCCATAGTGATCGCCACTGAAGAATCATACGGTTGGCTGTCTCTGATGACCGCAAACGGCAATGTGTTCGCATACGAAACCGACGTAGAAGACTGGCAAACCGGCGATATCTGCAGCCTGATCATGGACAGCAAAGGCACCGAAACCGTAAAGGACGACGAGCTTATAAAAATCCGCTATAGCGGCAGAATCGAAAATTATACATATCGGCCTTCCGACAGAAACTGGGTGGTGAACTGACATGAGAGACGGCTTCAACGAAACCGCATTCAAGGAATACCTGTCCGACCAGTTCCCTGAGCCCATGTCTGCCCCCTTCACCAGAGACCTGATCGACAACATCCTCGCCCACGCCCATAAAAACTACCACGTCGGCAAGGATATGTTCGTAAACTTCCTCGACAAGATGATCCCCGAAATCACCTTCGAGGAAATCATCCAGTTCGCCGAAGACGGAATCCTGACGAAAGACACCATCGAGCTGAAGAGGATGGCAATGATCAAAATCAGAGAGGAAATATACCAATGAGCAAAATCAAAGTAACTGTAGAATACGAATCCCCGCCGGAAGACAAATTCGCCGCCCTGATGGCAGAATATAAAGCCGCCAAAGCCGCAGCCGACGAAGCCAAATCCACTATCCAGCCCCTGATCAACGCCGGTATGGAAGCAAAATACGAAGCAATCTGCAAACAGCTGGAAGAGCTTGGTCAAAAACTGAAGGAATATCATTTTATAACGAAAACTGGCAGACTTGCCGATATTGAATGTGTCGTTATCAGTACAATGTATCCGACTTATGGCGGTACTGCTTATTTCACATTGCGGTACAGTCCGCATGAAGGTCTTGTCTGCTATGCTGGTGACAGTAAATTTTTCTCACACAAAGAAGAAGCCAACTGTCAGTATGTTCTGAAGCACTGGAATACGCTGCACATCATCGAAGAACTGGAAAAAGATCTTTTAAGAAAAATGAAGTCTTCCATCAAAGCACAGCTGGACATCCCGCAAACCCTGCAGACTAATCTCAAGCTTGCACAGGAGGGCTAACCATGTACATACAAATCTGGTACAGCCGGGGCGACCAGGAATCCCCGGTAGAAGTCCCCGAAAAATACCGTGAATATCCTCTTGAATACGCCCTCATCCTCGCCCTTGAGGAAATCCGTGTTTCCACATTCGAGGCAGAATGCGATTATCACGCCCTGATGGTCAACAGTGAAGAGCAAATGGTGACCCTGTATTACGGAAACGACAGCACATACTGCTATTATAAGGTCACCGAAGAAGAAGACTTCGACCCGAAATCTAACATATAAAAGGAGAAATACATATGGCACACAACGTAGAATCTATGATGTACGTAAGAGAAAAGCCCTGGCATTCCCTCGGAACCCGCGTAGAAACCGCCCCCACCAGCGGAGAAGCCCTTCGCCTCGCCGGACTGGACTGGGACGTAGTCTCCCGCCCCATTTTCACCGAAGCCGGAATCGAAATCCCCGGCTGGAAAGCCAACGTAAGATCCAAGGACGACACCACCCTCGGCGTTGTAACCGACAAATACCGCATCTGCCAGAACACCGACGCCTTCTCCTTCACCGATAACCTGATCGGCGGCGATGTGCATTACGAAACCGCCGGCAGCCTGCGGAACGGCAGAACCATCTGGCTCCTTGCCAAACTCCCCCAGACGAAGGTGGCCGGAGACGAAGTTGACCCGTACCTCTGCTTCACCAATTCCCATGACGGAACCGGCGCCATCCGAGCCTGCGTAACCCCCATCCGTGTAGTCTGCAATAACACCCTGAACCTGGCCTTCAGCGGCGCCGCCAGACAGTGGAAAGCCAGACACGTCGGCGACCTGAACGCCAAGATTGAAGAAGCCCGGGAAGTGCTGGCCTTCAGTGAAGAGTATATGTATAACCTCGATAAGAAAGCCGACGACCTGGCCAACGCCATGATCACCAGAGACCAGTTGAACGAAATCCTGGACGAAATGTACCCGGTAAATGAGGACGACACCGACCGCCGGAAGGAAACCGTCAAGAAGAATAAGGAAGAGTACATGGTCTGCTACTTCGCCCCGGATATCCAGAAGTTCATGGGAACCGCCTGGGGCGCCATCAACGCCATGTCCGATAAGGTAACCCATAACGCCCCGAGACGCCAGACCGCCAACTACCGGGAAAACAACTGGGGCCGCATCATCGACGGTCACCCCGAACTGGATACCTTCACCAAGAAGGTCATGGAAAGGGTAGGCGTAAGATGAAAATTGATATTAATAAGGACGCTGCTGCCAAGCGTATTATTATCGAGTCTTTGAAGATAACAGACCCCCATTTCAAGTTCAACGAAGACGGTACTCTCGATGTCTCTTTCATTGTCGGCGGCGTGGAACTGGATTTCAACATCTTCGCAGATCACATCTGTGAAATCATGACCAGAACCGCAGAAACGAGAGCAAAAAAGATGTTGATCAACCGGTGTTATTCCGTTGTTCAGTGTCTGGAAGAGCTGGCTGAACGTATCGAAGACCAGAATAATATGTTCCTGTATGATTACGAACATCCCCACGACCATAAACGCTTCTCATGTCCTTATTGTGGCAGGACTGTCCGCGTGAAAAACGGCAGAGCCGAATGTGACTGCGGATGGTGTGCCGCCGATGCTAAACTCGATGAGATCCTTAGCGAGGACACAGAATGAAAATCAAATACGTATGGCACGAATCCCCCGACACAGAGAAAATCATCGACACGGTTGCTGAATTGCCAAATATCCCATTTAATACAACACCGCCTACGCAAGAACGCTACGACAAGCATACTATAGAGCTGTTAGAACGGGATAAGGCAAGAGGACTTGTCCTCCGCTACGAAGTCATAGAACCATAAGCTCATTCAAAACCAAATAGATTGGAGGGAATCAAAATGCCGGTACACATAACCAACGGCATTTCCAAACTCGGCGACAGAATCCCCGCCGTAAACCTGCCGCCCATCCAGACCTGCCGGGAGGACGCTCCCTGCAAAAAGCTGTGCTACGCCACTCACGGCCGTTTCGTGTTCCAGAACGTCAAAAGCTGCCTCCAGCGGAATCTTGATCTCTGGAACGCCGACCCCGACCGGTTCTTCACAGACATCGATCTGTACCTGAAAGATATCCCCTATAAGTTCTTCCGCTGGTTCAGCTCAGGAGACATCCCGAGCGAAGATTTCCTGCGGAGAATGTGCAAGCTCGCCCGGGCCCATAAACAGACCAGTTTCCTCTGCTTCACCAAGAAATATGAGCTGGTCAACAAATACATAGCCGAACGGCACCTCATTCCCTCCAATCTGCGGATCGTGTACTCCAGATGGGGGGATTTTCCATGCCCGAATCCGAACAACTTCCCGGAAAGCTGGGTCAAGTTCAAGTCGGACGAGTCCTATATCCCGGAGCACGCCAAAGAATGCAGCGGCCACTGCGGCGACTGCGTAAGAACCGATGCAAACTGCTGGAAATTAAAGAAAGGAGAAGCTGTCTGGTTCGGGCAGCACTGAAAGGAATAAAAATGCTGTACACCATGCGTGATTTCAAAAATAACGGAGGAAAAAACAGTTGCGGAATTCGTCTCGTCGATATGTCTCCCGGCAAATGTGTTATTGTGGATATCGTATGCCCTAATAATACCCGTGTTGAGCTTAGCGGCGTCATTACCCGAGCTCCTTTCCCGGATATCGCCGATCTTGTATACTCTCAGATCAAAGTGGAAAAGCAGAACACCGAACTCGAAAACTGGCATTTCCCGAAGGGAGAAATCATCGCGGTATACCCGGATTGTATTAAGAAAATTATTAAACAGGAGGAACCATATGAAAACCATCTATAACGATCAGGATTACAAAATCCACCTCGGAAATCTTACATACCGCTGCAACAGCGGCGGAGAACTTATCGACCCCTATAACCCGCAAAACTTCAACGACCCCAGTTTCCTTTCCCCGGCAGAGCGGGATCTGTACGAAGCCTACTGTGACCAGCCCACATACGCCTATGTGGCAACCAGAGACGGCGTGGCATATATGGTTCTGGCCATGGAATACGACGGCGACTGCCTGTACAATATTCTGGACGGCGAATTGGACATCGGCTACAAAAACATCCCGGAAGACTGGCAGCAGTGGATGATCGAGTATTTCACCAATCTGGAAGTTCTGCTTGGCCCAAACGCTGAATGTTATCTGGACTTCTGGTCAATGTGCAGTGCTAATATGACCGACAAAGCCGAATTCCTTTTGTTGATCCCGTACAAAGACCGTGGCAAAATCCACGAACGGGCCCAGCTGATCCTGGAAGCGGACAAATATTTCAGCAAAGCGTTCACCGACAAATTCGGCAAACCGCAAATCACCCCGCCGGAAGAAACGGAAATCGATGTCCCCTACTCCGCCTGGGACAGCGACCCGAGCTTTTCCAAGCTGGTCACTTTTCAGAGCAGAGAACAGGCAGAATGGTACCAGAAAGAAGTCCTGAACACCAGATTCGATGAAGACTACGTCGACCTCCCGGATCAGGTCTTTGACGATACCCCGTTCCCGAAAACCGTCCTGCTCCTCGGCCGCGAATATTACTGCGCCACCTATTCCATTAACAAAGAAACCATCCACGCCTCCCTGAAATTTATTTCCGAACTGTACAAACACCTGTAAAGGAGGAATTCCCATGGTAATCGAACTGTATAAAACCCCCAGAATCACCCATGTGCATATCCCGAAGACCAGCCATTCCTATAAAACCATCCTGCAGGAATCCGGCTTCATCCCCGTATCTGTTACAGACATCCGCGATTGGGATCTGATGATAGAACAGCTCGGCATCGTCCCTTTGTATACCGATATGAAGCACCTGTACGGCTACGACGGATGGTACGACGGAGAGCTTGGCGAATACATCCGCTTCCGTGACCTTGCCAACGTAATCCCATCCACCAAATTCGACCTCGGCACCAAAACCATCGAACTGACCGAACTGGAAATCTATAACCTCAAAAACGAGCTTATGAAAGAAGGCATGAAGTCCGACGTAGAACAGAAATGGGAAGAAATGGTGTCCTATGGCGAAATCCCGGAAGACCTGAACCCCGACTACTACGAAATCCTGGATCTGGTAGAGTCCCGCCAGTCCGGCGACTTCACCTATAACGACGCCTACTGGCGTACCATCGAAGACGCCATCGAAGATTATATCAAGGAGGTACAAGATGAAACCATATGACACTGGCCTGATCGTCGGCAGATTCCAGACTTTCCATAAAGGCCACGAAAAACTGGTGGAAACCGGCCTGATGCTGTGCGACCGCCTGCTGATTCTGATTGGCAGCGCTCAGGAATGCGGCACCGAGCGGAATCCGCTGAATATCAATACCCGTACCAAAATGCTGAGAACCGTGTACGGCGACGATCCCAATATCATGATCTATGCCCTGCCGGATCTGACAAACGAAACCGATATCCGGCCGGAATGGGGCAGATACCTGCTGGATAACGTAGATCGCTACATATTCAAGAACCCCGAAATCATGATCTACGGCAACGACGAATCCCGCAGCGGTTGGTTTTCCAAAGAAGACCTGAAAAACACCACCGAACTGATCATCAACCGTAACGAACTGCCCATCTCCGCCACCATGCTCCGCCAGCTGATGGTGGAAGACAGACGAAAGGAATGGATGGATCTGGTCAACCCCCGGCTTCATAAAATGTACGACGAAATCCGCCGCGAACTGCTGACGGTAGAATTCTATGGCGGAAATAAATGTATAGCTTAAACGAAATCTACGAAACCAGACTGGAGGACTAACCATGGTCGATACATACGGCCGATGGACATACATCCCAGGCACCGCCGAACAGCAAAAATGCGACTGTGACCGAATAGCCGACTGGATCACAGAAATCGGATATGCCCCGAAAACGACCATCGAACATCTCGTCCTGATGATCCTTTCCCACTTCGACTCCCCAGAAACTTTCGACCAGTGGCCGGAATACGGAACCACGTTTTCCGTTGAGGCCTGTATACAATACGTACAAGACTCCGGAGGCCCCGGAGAATTCGATTATACCCCGTAAAGGAGGACTAATATGCACTACATTCTCATCATGGAGTGGGGCGAAGACGGCATGAGAAATTTTGACATCCTCGCCGTAAAACATACCATGCCGGAAGCCATCGAAGCCTATAACGAAACCCTTCAGACCGAAAAAGCTCTGGCGGAGGAAAAGAGCTGGGAGATCATCGAGGAAATCCCGGACTGTAAATTCCACACCGCCGAACCAGACTACTGCTGCAACTACGTAAACCTGTACATCCAGTGTGTCCCGGATTGAGGAGGAGTTATGTTCTGGCTGCAAAAACTGGAAGACGCCCTGCGTTACAACGAAACCGTCTACATAACCGACGGCACATACACAACCAAGGTGATCGATTATGAATCGGCGCCTTATGAAATTCACCTGAAAACCGAAAACGGCAAAATCCTGACCCTGGACAGCGCAGATTTTTTCAGGGGCATCTGCCTCGTCTGGTCTGAAACCGATAAAGCATGGTATATCGCCCCCGACTGGTGGGGCAATATCGGCAGTACATTATAAAGGAGGAATCACAATGGGCTGGTACGGAGATACCATTACATACTACAAACACGGCAAATGCGACCGCAAAGCCGAATGCGACGCTCGTTGGAATTTCGTTTCCAGAACCGGCATCGAAGTAAACGGCAAAATAGAAATGAAAGCCTGCATCTCCAAAATCCTCGCCTCATCCATGACCGGTTCCACATGGTACGGTGCCATCGAACAGCACATCACCGTGTCCGATCACCCCGAACTGACCGAAAAACGCATCTTCGGCATGGTGGAGCTGACCCGGGTAGAAGGCGATACATTCTGGCATAAATCCATCGACGAATCCATGGGCCCCACCGAATGCGACTGCCCCAAAAAGATCCTCGATCTTCTCCCGCCGCCGACCACGGAGTTTTCCGCAAACTGGCGCAGACGCTGCGAAGCAAAGCGAAAGTGGAAAAACACGCTGGCAAAGCTGAAAGAGGGCAGCATCATCGAGTTCCCGGCAAAATACGACCTGACAGACGGCACCAAAACCGGTGAACAAATCCGTCTGCTCCGCTGCCACTATAACGGCAGACTGAAATGGTTCAAGAACGGTCGGATCTACAATGCCACCATCCCTGAAAATTACACCGTAATCAAGAAAGGATAAAATCATGAAAAAAATCGAAAAGAACGTGCGGGTCGTAAAATATGAGCCCGAAACCGTATATGTAGCAGAAGACGGAACTGAATTCAACTCCGAAGAAGAATGTCTGGAATATGAAAAGGCAATAGGATTCAAATCCCCTCAGTTTACTTTGAACAGCTGCGTACTGGGAGATGATCTTGCCGACTGGACATGGTTCTATGTTCGCAGTCACGAAGAACTGAACGCCGTACAGAACCTGCACCTGCTCGATGATTATGTTGACGAAACCTATGATCCCAAACCGTATCCCAAGTGGGTTTGTCTCGCATTGGAGGATGGCGGATACGGAAGCGTTGTCGGCACTCTTGAAGATATCGAAGCTGATGTCGCCGCTTATGTAAAAACTGTCCGCGAAAAACAGACGGGCATATTAAACGCTCTCATCCACCAGAAATACCCGGAGGAACAGAAATGACCATCACCAGAGGAGACAATACCTACCGCCTCACCAAGGAGGAACTGTTCCTGGCCTACGAAGAACAGCAGCTCCTGTTCATGCTACATGATGTAGAAGACCAGATCAAGACCGCCCCGGAATTTCAGCGCCTGCAGTTCCCGGAAAAGCAGAAGGCCGTAAAATCCGTTGCCAAGTCCGCCATGCGCCTGATCCACATGAAGGAATATAACCCCACCACCGCCATCACCCTGTCCATCGAAACCTATTTCAAAGAGGTAAAATCCGCATGATCGAAAAATACATAGATGCATATTTGAGTATTCGCTTCACGTTCACAGAAGAAGAATATAACAGAATTTCTGAAATTGAAGATGAACTGACTCGCTGGAATGCTATAGAAAACCTCGTTCGCCGTAAACTGGAACGCCAGGATTACGAACTGGGTGATACGGGATATTTTCCGGAAGTGAGCTGTGAGGAAGATGAATTATTCTGGAGTAGTGAACCGTTTGACGGGTTTGAATTTTGAAAGGAGGAACAATATGCCTGAACAGAAAAGCGTCTGGTTCCGTCTGGGCGCTTCCATCCATCTGACGGACGAAGAATACGAACTGTGCAAAACCAACAAATCCGAGGGCGAAAAGCTGCTGCGGGAAAAGATTCTCCACGGCGAATATGAGCTGGACGGAGAAAGTTACTGCCCCGACGGATGCTGGCCGGGAGAAAATGACCCGGATTACACCCCCGACGAAGACGACTACGAAGTAGGATTTCATTTCTAAAGGAGTATAGTATGCATACATATCCCGAAAATAAAAAGTTCCTCACTTCTCTGCGCGAAAAATATACAAGCGCCGGAGATCTCGTGTTCCGTGCTGCGGTCGGCTGCCTGTTCCATACAGGTTCCGAAAACATCCACCAGTATCGTATCAACAGCGAGCGGATGTATGCCGCACTGGAAAAGGAGGGCATCAAACCGAAGGATGCAGAATTGAATCTGGCAGTTTTCCGCTGCGCAGAAGAGATGAAGGATCTGAATGTTTCCAATCTGATGACCTATATGTATACCGAAAATCTGTGCTTCCTTGGAATCGCAGACCGAATGGCCCCCGGATCCCCGATGCCGTACGATAAGATGAGCGGCATTCTTGCTTATGTCCTCGAAGACCTGGCGGAAAGCTACGCCGATAGTGCAGACCTGCTGGAGCTGCTCAGAAACGCCGGGGCAAACGACAAGGAAATTATCGAACTCGGCTACGAATACCTGCTTGACCTTGAGGAGGAACCGGACGATGACGAAATCTAAAATCAAAGAAAAACTGCAGAGATACATCCTTCTGGAATGTGAAGTGGAGGACATCTGTAATTTCCTGTCCGATATGTTCGACGAGTTGGCGGACGAAACCGAAATCAAAGAACCGTACGCCACAAACACCATCGCAAAATACCGAGACTGCGCCGCAGAGATCGCCAATATGGGAATCCTGCTGGGCGATACCTTAGAGGAGGAAGAAGAATGAAAACTTATAAGATCACCTACACAGAAACCCTCGTCCACACGTTTTACGTAGAAGCCGACAGCCCGGAAGAGGCCGTAAAAGTTTTTGACGAAAGCGCAAGAGCCGGCGAGTTTGATTTCAGCGACGGCGAGATCGCCAATGCCGAAGCCGAAGCAGAGGAGGCAGAATCATGACCGAAGTATATTCCGTAAGATGCGACTGCGGCGCCGATTCCAGTTTCACCCTGTACGATACCATCGAAAAAGCCAGAGCCGCCGCAGAAGAAGAGTACGAACACGTATTCGATGAGCTGTCCCAGAAATACCCCGAAACCCATGGCGGATTCGGTGAAGACCACTGGCTGATCTATGTCCCCAACACCGGCATCAGCTACGATTGGTACGTGGAATCCCACGAAGTACACTGAGGAGGAATCATGAAATACATATTAGAAATCAACATCCAGACCGACGGAGATTTTGGTTTTCAGTTTGTCCCGACAGATATGATCCGGGAAAATTACGAGTGGTATGTCTTCAAAAGGACATATACCGACAGAGACAAAGCCATCGAAGATGCAAAAAGCATCTGTCATTTCCTGCGGGCAAACATCCAGTCCAGCCGGGATTCTGTAATCAGAATGTGGCATACCACCATCGACAGTTTTCTGACAATGCTGCAGAACAGTGAAATGTCTATAGACGAAGAAGTAGAACAAACAGCTGGCGGAAACTACGACGGCACTCAGTTCCTTTTTCGTGCCGTATCACAGGTTGTCAATTTCAAATTCGACGTAACCGACGAAGAATATGCCAAAATCATGGATCATAGAATCCACGTCAAACAGGAGCAGGTCAAAGCTGCCGTTCTCGCCCTGTATGACGATCAGGTTAAGGAGTAATATCATGGAACAGCAGCCTAAAAAATACCTGAAATAACCATCTATGATAACGATTTCTGGCATTCACTCAGTCTGGTCGGAGACCTTCTGCAGGAACTCTTTTGGTTTATGGATAGGTATCCCACAGAAGACCAGCTTGAATTCCTGAAAGTATATATCAAACATATCTGGTTCGGTACAAACGGCGTCGAAAAAATTGTCGGATGGGGAAACGGCAGCCCTATCGACATTTCATATTTCGAACCCGATCTGAAAATCGTAGACTTCGCAGATATTCCCGAATGGGATAACGACGAGAGCATCTATATCCCCATGTTCGATGGCGGGGAAATCATCACGAGGTAACATCATGGACATCACTAAAATCTGGATTTTCGAAATCCAGGACGGCATTGCCGGCGGCTTTATAATTGCTGAAACCGAAGAAGAAGCCCGAATCAAATTATGTCTGCATCGCGGCATAGATATGTCAGAGGATTTCACGTACATTTATCCGCTTACATCTCTTGATCTGAACAAAGACATACATGTTCTGTGGTAAAGGTGTTATTTATGTTAGAGCCACGAAAAAGAATTGCATTAGATGGAAAAACTTGGTGGTGTGTCTTTGATACGGACACAATGAAATGGAGTACGATAATCTTATTTGGCAGATATAAGACCAAAAAAGATTGTCAGATTGCTATTGATAGTTGTAATAGAATTCATGAGGTGAATTATGGGAAGCTTTTCCTGGACAAGAGCAGATAAAACAACAAACCGCAGCAATTTAACAAACGGAGACCGGTATAAGATTTTGATTCCGCAGGAGTTCGGCGGCGGATTTATTGAAGATACATATTACGATTATGGATACGTTTTCTATTATGTGGAAACAAAGGAAAACGCTGATCTGTATGGTATTCTCGCATATTGGAACAAATGCGAAGATATGATTTTTGACGGAGAAGAATACCCGTCTACCATGAAAGATATTCTTGAACGTGGAAATACGCATTTGCAGAGCAATCGTTGCAAGGGTATTGATATTTGTTGCTATGATGAAGATATTGTCAAGCTGAAATATCCGTTAAAACTTGTGTCTGTGTCGTATGAAGGAACGTACGAGGAGTGCGACATGAGAAGTTATGGCGACCCGGAGCAGGGGTCTTACGAAACATATTGGGAATAAATGGATAATTTACAAGGAGGATCTTATGCCCAGAATCATTCATAAACGCAAATTCTTCCAGACCCTCGAAGAAGCCAAGTCTTTCCGCAAGTCCCACGGCGGAGTCCTGTATGCCAGCCGTGGCAGAAGCCGCCAGGACTATCTGGTAGAAAAGACAATCGAGGACCCGGCCAACCCCGACCTGTTCGAGGAAGTTTTCCCGTTCTGCATCGCCTGGAATGAAACTATCCAAACAGCTCGAGGAGAATTGTGAGGTAAAGCTGTGTATAGATTTGAATGGAATTACGGCATTAAAGACCAAATAACTTTTAGCGAATTTGTGGAGAATTGCAAGGCGGAAGAATCTTTGGTTAATTATGAGCAAGGTGCAAGGTTGTTCTATGAAGGCAAGAACGGTACTGTAATGATTGAGTTACAGATTCCTACGAAGGATATGCTTGACTTGAGGGAAGAAAATGAGATTCCTTGGTTGGATGCTTATGAGGTAGAGAACTTGGAAGATTATGATGCTTCACATGAAATCTATACTGGCATTGGCAATGGAGAAATTATCACATACAAAAACGCAGAACTTCTTATGTTGGAACTTGCAAAAGAACTGTGCGATTGAAGATTAAAGGATAATTTTATATGAAGAATACTATGGAAAATATTAGACGATGGTTTGAAAATGATTATGAAAACTATGACATTGCAGAGTATGACGGAAATTTGGAAGCGAAAACAAATATAGTCCGTTACCTGATTGTAAGTCCTCATAGTGGAACAGACAACCGATGGATGCTTCGTGTTACAACAATGAGTGCTTTTGATAGATGGGCGAATTCAACAGTTGTAGAGGAATTTTTTGGCACAGAAATTGAATTGTGTCTTTACTTGTATGACCATCAGTTGGATATTTACAAGAATCTACTTGAATATCTTTCTTTGGAATACGAAGAAGCAACAAAATAAAATGACGATTTTATGAGGTTATAAATTATGCAAGGAAGATATAAGGTAATTACTTTGTGCGGAAGTACAAAATTCAAAGAAGAGTTTATGACGGTTCAAAAGAGACTTACATTGGAAGGCTATATAGTTATTTCTGTTGGTTTATTGGGTCATTCTGGTGATGCTGAGGTTTGGGAAGAAGGTGTCAAAGAAATGCTTGATGATATGCATAAACACAAAATTGATATGGCTGATGAGATATACGTCATCAATGTCGGTGGATATATTGGAAGTTCAACGATGTCCGAAATCGAATATGCAAAATCAAAAGGGCTACCAATTAATTATTATGAAAGTATATAAAAGAGTGATTCTATTAATAAAGGAGTAATCAGAATGAGCAAATACGGACTCACAAAACAGAGATACGACCAGATGATGCGGCTCTGCGAGAATGATGAACATGAAGTGGAACTTTTAGTAAAAGCCTATGGCGCAGAAAGCTGCAACAGAGGTTACGAAGTCTTCGACTACGACTGTACAGGTCTGCTGTGCATTGAAAAGATTGACGATATCGATGTGTTCGAATGTGATGCAGACGCCGCTATACAGGCAGCCGCAGACGGTATCGCTATCATTCCGAAGAAAGAGTTGCCGGATGAATTGCCCGCGGATATGAAATTCTACGGGTGGATAGACACACCGGAAAACAGAGCCAAGCTGATTGCGTACACCAAATAAATGGAAAGAGGTTAATTATGAAAGAACTTATTGAGTATGCAAGCATTCTTCTATATGGCAATGTAGACTTTGAAGAACTTGAAAATCATTTGTCTGCGAATGGATATGACTTTGGCATTGCTACAAATAGAAACCTTCTCTTTGTAGTCATTGATGAAGTTGATTATGTGGAAAATATTTTGGCAGACAGGAATATTACTTATGTTGTAAGAGAGTATTAAAAGGATAATATTTAAAGGGGGTATATATGCTTAAACATTGTAAGAAATGTAAAGATTGCCACGGTGATTTAACTATCAGCAAGGCTCTTGGCGTATTTCAAATGGTACTCGTGTCAGAAGTAGACCGTTTTGACAGCGAAGACCAAGGAGAGATTTGTTGGATGCATAGAAAATTAGCAGCATTTCAGTTTATTGTTGATACGCTCAAGGGACATGGCATTTATGAAGAAAAGTCAATATTTAAGGAATGACGGATAAGTTTGAAAATTGTAACCGTCAATAATAGTCTTATGTGGTGGTGGAATAGGTAGACACATGAAAAAGGGGCAACAGTAAGGATATAAACCACTGCCCCGTGAAACCTCTTTACGAGGGAGAAAGCGGACGGGTAAGCCGTGGATGTGGTGTTAATTATATTATGAGAGGTGCAAATCCTCTCCTACATAATCAGAAAATAAAATGACGATTCTATAAGGAGGTAAATCATGACTTTGATTGAAGCATTGACGGAAGAACAGAAAACCATTATTCGCAGAAGCGCAGACGAAGATTATCCTTTGGAAGAAAGTATCAAAGATATAGATTTAATTGCTGATTTAACAGAGTTGAAAATCAAATTAGGCAAGCAAATAAAAGAGTGATTCTATAACTAAGGAGGAAATTAAAATGGATGATAACGCAAGCCAGGTCATTGAGGACATTAAATGGACTTTGTTTAACGACAGAGGTTTTGAAACATCCTTCAAGTTTAAGACGTGGACAGGAGAACATTCTTTCGTTGTCGAAGACGATGATGGACAAGAATATCGTGTGACAGTAGCAAAAGAAACCAAATAAAAGTGTGCTTATAGACGGAGGTTTTAAGCATGGGAATGGATTATTTCTATTCTGGAAGCGCAAGCTATCCACGCTTCGACAGAGAACTTTGTGCTGTAGCAGAAGTTTTTGGCGGCGTAAAGACAGAGCATTTAAGAGAACGTGAAGCAACGGAAAACGAAAGACCATGTGGCTATTGGTTCGGATTTTTAAGTTCCGATGATCCCGGCACGGAAAAGTTCGTTTTTCCCGCAGGAACAAACGAAACCCTTGTCAGATGGTTCAATAATATCTACGGAGATTTTACCGCAGAAGAAACCAAAACCGTATGGGAGCAGATTTCCAAACATCCAGAAATCAAGGAAATTTCATATCAGATATGGGAAGAGTTGGAAATGTGCAATGCATATGATGATAATTGGCATATCTGGTAAGGAAAAACAGGAGGAATCATGAAAATCTATTTCGAAGACGGCCCTTTGGGAGAAACTGCTGACCTCCCCGAATTATCATGCGACTGCATTTCCGCAGAATTCGGCATCTCAAACAATATCGAAGACCTGGATTATTATAAATCCGCCAGACCAAGCGCCGTAATCTACACAAACTCCATCGCCGCATTTGATAACCGCTACGCATGGAACGAAACCCTCCGCGCCCCCGAAATCTACATCCGCGCCGGAGAACACATGACGTTCACCCGCATCGACAAACTCACAGAACGAGAACTCCGCCAGGCTCATAACCTCGGCAAAATGTATCTGGCCGGCGAATTTTCAAGAAACCTGGAGGAAATTTGATATGCCTAATACATACTACGTAGACACTTTAATTACAGAACGTAGCGATGATATTGAAAAGGAAATCATCCTGTGGTTTACCGTCCCGAGGGATTGGGCAGAAAACTGGTGCAAAACGAACGGTTGGGCCAGTCTTGAGGTATTCAATGCGAATTACATATGGGATGATTCGTACAGTATGTTCATCTCTGCCCAAAATGCCGGCATGCTGCTTGGCACTGAAATAACATCAGAAGAGGTATATACCCTATGACCAACCCACCCACATTCCCCATAGAACCCGGCCAGTCTATCTACGCCATCCCGCAGGGCAACGCCGAATACCATTACCGCAAAAATACAATCCTGCGTTTCATAGTAGAAAAGACCGCCCGCAAATATTTCTACGTATCCGACGGCCCTCACAGAATCTACAAATTCGAGCTGGATACCTACCGGTACGCCGACCGCATGAACGAAAACCAGGATTTTCTCCTGTTCCCCACACAGGAAGCCGCCGAACGGTATATAACCAACCGCAAAATGGAATCCGAAATCCGGCATTTCTTCTACTGCCATAAGGATATGCCGCCCGATATCATCGAATCCATCTATCACACCCTCGCATCCGCAAACCTGATCACACCTATAAACGAAAAGGAGTAACCCATATGACAAGAGAAAAAGCCCACGAAATTGCTGTTGCTTTCTTCTCCCAAATGAACCCCGAATTCTGGAACGGAGTCGGCGAAAAACCGCCCACGCTTGATGAGCGGGTATGGGAATGTCCCCTGTCAGAATACGCAAGACTGGACATAAGTCTGTATTATGATGTTATCGATAATCTGTGGTGCCACTGCTGCGAGATCGTAGAAGAACAAAGCAACGATATGATAGAAATGGCAACCGGATACGGAATCGATTCCATCGAAAACCTGATAGATACAATCTGCTTTATTTGCGGGATTGTAAGCATCTGTAATGAAACTATATAACATTCACCGAACAATATATAAAGGAGTAACCCATATGACCACCAATACCACCGCCAAAACAATCGCATGGATCTGCACCGACCCCGATACATACCAGTACGCCCGCCGCCTCAGCGAAACCGAATTCGAGTTCGTCCAGATGGAAAACCGCCGGGATCAGTATTGCGCTTTCACCGGCATCGTAGACATCATGGACTACTTCGGCAACAAGGAAGCACAGGAAGAACTCCGCATCGCCCTCGGTATGTTCGGCTACGACAACTGGACAGAACTGGAAGCCATGTACGGCGAAGACACCTTCCAGATCGCCGCCGAATGCATCTTCGAGGCGTTCTTCTGTGCAATTTCCGATCATACATCCGATACCGCAGAGGACTGCCGCCAGTGGCTCGACGACTACATGGCAGAAAACCAGTTCTAACCATACCGAACTGCATTTTTAGTTTCCAATATTTACAGATTGACAAATTCCAAAATCCCCAGTATAATACAATCATATAAACAGAAAGGAACAAGACTATGAACAAAGCCCGCCGAAACCGCATCCGGGAAGCCCGCCATCATATCGCCGCCGCCGCCGCCCTCATCGAACAGGCCGAAGAACAGCTCTCCGCCGCCTGTGAGATCCTCGCAGAGGTGGAGGAAGAAGAACAGGAAGCCTTCGATAACCTGCCGGACTCCCTCCAGCTCAGCGAAAAAGGCGAAAAAATGGAGGACGCCATCTCCAATCTGCAGGAAGCCGAAGAAGCCCTGGACCCCGAACCCCTCTCCGATATCCGCGAAAAACTGGAATCCGAGATCCTGGACGACCTGAATACCTTCCTTGACAGCACAACCGACGCCGATTCCGCCCTCGAGTCCGCCGCCGAATAACAAAATCCGAACAAATTTTCCCAAACCCCATTGACAAACAGGTGTTCGTGTGCTATAATGAGCGCACAAGAACGAACAAGTGATCACAGTATAGGAGGAAGAGCAGATGCCTGCAACCGATGAAGAACTGAAAAAATACGAGGAAAAAAGAAAGAAAAGAGAAATCCTGATCGCCGGCGGCAAGAATTACGTCAACAGAAAAATCGATCAGGAGTTCTATGATAAAGTAACCGCAAAAATCGCAGAGGATAACAGGGAGGTCGCCGGAATGGTCGCCGTCAAACTCCTGTACCACCCCGTGACCATCGCCTGTACCATCGCCTGCCTTGCCTGTGTCGGCGGTACATTGGAAGGCGGCACACCATTCCTTGTAGCCACCCTGATCGGCTACGTGGCCAGTTATATCGGAATCGCCGCCGTTGCTTTCTTTACTTATGCTGTCAGCGGACAGTTCAAGACCGCCCCGCCGGAACAGTATCTGGAGATCGTGTGGCTCATGTCCCTGGGCTGCCGTCTGATCCCGGACGATATCGATATGAGAGCCCGGACAAAAAGGGTGGAGAGCGAGCTGTTTTATACTCTCAAAGCCGAAAAGGAATCCGGCAGAAACCTGAAAAGGGAAGGGTACACAACGCTGGAGCTGGAATGTCTCATGCGCGGCTTCATCCCGTATACCATTACGGACAGATGCGGCATGGGTTTTGCCAGCGCCTATAAAAGACACTGTGACGAAATATGGCGGTGGCAGGCATGAAAATGACCTGCCCCACATATAACCCATATTTTACGAAGCATGAAAGAACATATTGTAAAAAGACGGAGAGGTGATAACTGATGATCAGACTGCTGACCGAAATCGAAGACGAAACAGTACATTTGGAAACCCTGGCGGACGTATACGATAACGCCGAAACCATCCTGGATACCCTGTGCGATGAAGAAGAAGCGCTGGAATATCTGGAAGATGTGCAAGAACAGTGTATGCAGCTTGGCTGCTGGCTGCAGTACATAGACCCCGCCGGGTTCCGGAACCGCTCGAAATCCATACAGGATCGTGATCTGTATCTTGGCGTAAAGAGCGCCGGAGATCTTTTCGAGGCATACCCGGAATATAGCTACGAAGAGAATATCTCGGCCCTCCGCTGTGCCTGCCTGCATTACATGAGCCTCTGGCATGACAATATCCTGCAGCGGGACATAGGCCGGATCCGCACAGACCATGACCTGAAAAGCGCATCCCTGCCGAACTTCCGGCTGATCGGAGAGTCGTACGTGTATCCCGAAGGATCCGACGGCGCTTCCTATAACGCAGCATGGCTCAGCCCCGACGGCATGAACCTGCTGATGACCATCCAGAGAGAAAACGGTTCCCGCTGCGATACCATGATTTTCCCGTACCTGAACCCCGAGGCCCTGGCCGGCGCGGGTTTCCAGTTCCCGGAGGAGGATGCTTCGCCCGGAAGATTCATAAATTCTTAACACAATCACATTGCATAACCTATTGACAATGCCAACGGACTATGCTATAATACAGTCACAACAAGAAAAGGAGGCCGGTATATGGCAACCAAAACAGACATCCTCGTACCCAAGCGCACATTCAAGATCGGAGAAGTGTACTATATCGACTTCCCTGAGGGAGGCTTTGGTATCCAGGCGGGACTCCGCCCGGGTATCATCGTTTCCAACGACATCGGAAATCTGCATAGTCCGCTGGTCAATGTGATTCCCCTCACGACCAGTCACGGCAAGTTCGCAAAGCACCTGCCCATGCACGTACACATCCCGGCAAACGGCAGCCTCAGATCCAGCATCGCACTGGTGGAGCAGATGCGCCCCGTGCCGAAGGAAAATATCCAGTCTCAGCGGATCTGGGTGGCGGACGATGAAACCATCCGCAGAATCGCCATTGCCATGCACCTGCAGTACCCATTCTGCAGCATCAAATCATCGTGAGGATAAGACCATGAAACTAAGCGAATTCAAAGAAAATTACCCGGGGCATATGTCCGTTGCCCGCTTCGCCGGGAGGTATTCCAAATGGCAGAAAACCAACGGTAATTACGATTTCATAAACGTGCCCTGTGACGACCTGTTCCGCAGAAAACTGAACGATTACCTGTACAGCTGCGGCCATAACAGCTTCACCCATCAGAAGGTCGCTCTGAGAATGTATTTCGAGTGGGGCGGGGAAGCGTGTACCGACCAGCAGGAAAAGCTCGAAGCCCTGAAAGACATTAAGAAGTCCATCCTGTTCCCTATCAATGACCTGACCATGTCCGACCCGGACGAAGCGCAGAATATGGATTTCCAAAACACAGACGAAGCCGAAATCCAAACCGAAGAAACCCGCGCATATGTAGCTTCCCCGGATCACCTCCTGGATCTTCTGAAGTCCATGTTCAAAGATTCCCCGGACAGCCTCTGCGCCGCCCTGATGCTTGCATGGGACGGTATAAGCATACAGGACATTTGTGTCCTGAAAAATACAGACGTCAGCGAAGACTGCAGTACCGTGACAGTCAGAGATATGACGATTGAGATCACCAAAGAGTTTATTCCGTATCTGCAGCGGTACAGAAACAACGATCACTGTATTTCCATAGAATTCGGAAACACAGCCTACTTCACCGTAGATTCCGAGTATTTCATTAGACGTACCGTAAAAAACGAAAACCAGCGCCCCTCCGTCCACTCCCGCCGCCCGCTCACCCGCCACGCTATCTACCGGAAATTGGGCGTTTTCAATACCCGCCGTATGGCAGAAACAGGCGATAATGCCTTCTATACCCTGACGAATATCGTTGTCAGCAGCCGCTGCTGGCAGATGATGCAGGCAGAAAGAGCAATGGGCGGACGGTATTCTGTCGAGTCTCTGATCAAGATGAACCTGAACGGCGATGTATGCGCCGCTACCAAAGTCCGCCGGGATTACTCCGAGTGGCTCACATATGTGCAGAAAAACTGCCGTAATTATCTGCAAAAATAATCTACAGGACGATAGGATTCCATTCCGTATCGTCCATACATACCGCCTACTAATTACAAAGCATCTACCAATACATGGGATCGCCGGTGCAAACATCGGAAGTTCAACTCTTCCGGATTCCAGCAGCCCGGGTCAATAGACTCGGCAATTCCGAAATCGAAAAGGGAAGCGTATGCAGAAAAAGAACAGGCTGAAACTCCTGTCCATGCTGGTGTCCGGCCGGGATATCCAGACACAGGAGGAACTGGCGGATCTCATGAAGCAGCACGGCGCCTTGGTAAGTCCCTCTGTACTCAGAGCCGATATCCGCGAGCTGGGTATCCAGAAGCAAATGACAGAAACCGGCCATTACGCCTACAGACTGCCCCATAACGGCATCGTCAACGCCAAAGACTACATAAACAGCGCAAACCTGTCCTCCATGATCGCCGATGTCCGCACCGCCGCCAATCTGGTGATCGTGAAAACCTTCAACGCCGGCGCCTCTGCCGTAGCCAGCGCACTGGACGCCGCAGAAGACCCGGAAATCATCGGCACCGTGGCCGGCTTCGATACCGTCATGGTAGCTACAAAAGATACCGAAACAGCGCTCCGTATCGCCGACAAGATCCGCAGCGTTGTCTATTAAATCCCCTGATAATTACATTGCATCGAACAAAGGAAATGTATCAACTACAACTATGCGCAATTCACACTACTGCCAATACGTCATCCCGGCTCGACTGCAGTCGTGATGTATTTGGAAATACATACCTGTAAAGGAGACAAAATGATCAAGCTTGAACGAACGTCCGTCATGAACCTTGATAACGCAATCCGGGGGATGCGCAATCCCATGAATTCCTGGGCGAAAAGCGACAGCGAATACAAGACACCATGTACAGCTCTCGGCCCCGAAGAAGAACCTCATTGGTGTAATCTTTGCGGATACGATCAGTGTGGTATCCCGGCAGAACCTATTTTTGTTATCGGCGAAAACGACATGAAGCTGGCCAAAACCCTGATCAATGGCGGCAGCGACGACCGCAAATTCCTGCGCCAGATCTTCGTATCCGTAGACATCACCGCCCCCCTGTACTGGTGGAAAGAAGCCGATACATATAAGGTAGCCACCACCGCCAACAGCTGCAGCACCATGCATAAGATCCACGCCAAGGAATTCACCCCTGCCGATTTCTCTCACGAAAACCTGACCCCCAGATCCATGCAGGTTCTGAACGCCACCATTGAAGAGCTGAACTTCTGGCGGGATATCTTCAACAACGGCGGCGCAGCAGAAGACCTCTTTGGCTCCCCCGTGATCTACGAACCCAACGACAAAACCGCCTGGCTCCAGATGATCGAACTCCTCCCCACAAGCTACAACCAGATGCGCACATGGACAGGGAACTACGAAAACCTGCTGAATATGTACTACGCAAGACGCAACCATAAACTGCAGGAATGGAAAGATATGTGCGACTGGATCCTGACCCTCCCCTATACCAGAGAATTCTTCCTGAAGGAGGAAACCTGATATGGGAATGTTTGTGTGGAACACTTTCCTTGTCTGCCTTGCCATTGTCATTATCGTAGGAACTTTCGGATTTCTGTTTCTTAGCGCCGCCTTCGTATACCAGTGGCTTGAAGAAGAAACAGACATCATCGACTGGCTGAAAGAAAAATGGCAGAACCGCAAAGGAGGAAACAAGGAATGATCACCAGAAACGAAGTCACCGGAACCCTGCGGACGATCGGCAAGATATGTAAGCATCACGCCCACGACACATGCAATGCTTGCCCTATTTTCAATCTGTGCAGATTCCTGTCAGACGAACCTCTTTGCGAGATTCCTGAAGACCTCCTGACCGAATCCGCAAAGATCATCGAAAACTGGGCAGCATTGCACATCAAGACATACCAGCAGGACTTCCTCAAAAAATTCCCCAATGCAAAACTGAACGAGCACGGATTTCTGGATTTCTGCCGTGAACATATTTACGGTACACCCACCAACTGCAAAGAACTGAACTGTTCACAGTGCTGGGCGGAGGAAATGGAAGAAGAAACAGAGGAAGAGTCATGATCAAACTAAACACAAAACCCTGTCCGTTCTGCGGCGGCGACTTTTACGCTCATATATGTGACGACGAAGGCAATATCCATGGCCAGGATTATCTCGAAGATCCCTGGTCTGGTCTGTCCTATATGATTGTTCACAACCAAGCAACCGGCGCACATGAAGACTGCCCTATGATGAATATGTATGATGTATTTTATGACACTCTCGAATCTGCCGAAGAATGGCTAAACCGCAGAGCTGCAGAGCCGGAGGCATGATGAGAAAAGAAGAAGTAACCAAAACCTACTGGTATAGCGACGACGGCTACGAATTCTCAAGCGAAGCCGCCTGCCGCACTCACGAAGAAGCCAGACGAGCCGCCGAAGCCGGTTCCAGACTCCTGTACATCCAGGTTCCATGGCCCATCACCATCGACGGCGACAAAGAAGCACGCCTGTACACCCTCCATACCGAAGCCGATTTCCAATCCCTGGCAAAATATCTCAGTTGGTACAAAAACGATATGCGGGAAGTCCTGCCGCCGGAAACCTATCCATGCCTGTACTGCGTCGTAGACTCGGGCACGCATTTCCCCATAGGCTTCCAGATCACAAAGCAGAAATTTTCCGACCTCACCGTCTTCTACGAAACCATCAAAAACTATTTTCTTCAGGAGAACCACAATGAACTTCAATAAATTCGTCACCGATTTCACCGATCACCTGCAGACCATGATAACCGGCAATCCCACTCTGTTTGAGGTGGAACTGTCACCGGACGACAGAACAGTGCTCTATAATCTGTACCTTGACAGCTTCCCGCCGGAACACAATAAGATGTTCAGAGAACGCCGCGAGCTGGACTGCAACGCCTGCCGCCACTTTATCCGCAGTTTCGGCGGCGTGGTCACCATCAAGGAAGACCCCGTGACCGGCGAACCCTCCATGGAAACCGTGTGGAATTTCGGCTTCGATAACCCCGAGTACGGCAGCACCACCAAACGCCTGAACGCCTTCATCCAGAGCCGCAATATCGATTCCCTGTATATGACCGATGCCAGAAGAGTCGGCATCAAAGAAACCATCTCCTGTAACAAGGATGGCGAGGTTGAACAGTGGGCACACCTCCACGCCGTCCTCCCCGCCTCTTATGTAACCCCCTCCAGCCAGCACGGCACCATCAAGGGCGACGCCAGAACCGGCGAGAGCGTGTTCTACCGTTCCCTGAACGAAATCAGCATGGAAGCCGTAGACACCGTTCTGGAACTGATCGCCCAGGATTCCCTGTACCGTGGTTCCGAATGGAAGAACCAGCTCACCACCTTCCGGGCATATAAGGAAGAATTCTCTAAGCAGACTTCTGAAAAGGCCAAGCACCTGAAATGCTGGAACTGGTACCGGCAGGCCGGAGCCGCCATCTCCCATATGCGAAACCACAGCATCGGTACCCTCCTGACCGACATCACCGAAGGCACCGATCTGGAAACCGCCGTAAAACGGTACGAGAATATCGTAGCTCCCACCAACTATAAGCGCCCCAAGGCCATCTTCACCCAGAAAATGCTGGACGATGCCAAAAAGAAGCTGGAAGAAATGGGCTACATGAACTCCCTCGGCAGAAGATTCGCCCGCCTGGACGACGTCACCGTCAATAACGTCCTGTTCGCCGACAGAAGCGTAGTCAGCCGTATGAAGCAGACCGACGCCGCAGACGTGTTCGCCTCCCTGTCCGCAGATACCCAGAAGAAACCCCTGAAGTTCGACCGCGCAGAAGAAATCACCATCGAAAAGTTCCTCTCCGACGTCCTGCCCACCGCAAAGAAGGTAGAAGCTTACGTAGAAAACCGCCACAGCAGAAATATGGTTTCCCTGATCGCCCCCAAGGACCCGGAAGCCCCCTCCATGTTCAAGTGGGATAACCCCTTCAGCTGGGCCTACACCGGCAATATCGCCGATTCCGATATCCGGGAAAATGTCAAGAACGCCGGCGGCAGCGTAACCGGCGACCTGCGCTTCTCCATCCAGTGGAATGATGAAAAGCTGTGCAGCGATGACCTGGACGCACATTGTGAGTGCCCCGCAGGACATATCTTCTTCGGCAGAAAAAGAGTCGGCACCGGCGAGCTGGATGTGGACATCATTTGTCCCGGTAAGACTCCCGCCGTAGAAAATATCACCTGGCCGAGCAGACGCGGAATGCCCGACGGCAAATACAGTTTCTTTGTGCATTGCTACAGCAGATGCGGCGGCGACAATCGTTTCCGCGCCGAGATCGAATTCGATGGTCAGATCTACCAGTACACCTCCCCCAGAATCATCAACCAGGGTGAAAACATACCCGTAGCCACCGTAACCAAAAAGGGCAGCCAGTTCACCATCGAACATCGCCTGAACGCCGGCCAGTCCTCCAAGGAAATCTGGAACATCCACACCAACACCTTCGTCCCTGTAACCCTGATCTGCCACTCCCCCAACTACTGGAACGAAATGCAGGGCTGCGGCAACAAGCACTATTTCTTCCTGCTGAAGGACTGCCAGAACCCCGATTCCCCCAGTGGCTTCTTCAACGAATATCTGAAGAACGAACTGCTGGAACATAAGCGTGTCTTCGAGGCTCTGGGCACCAAGATGGCCGCCGAATCCACCGAAAACCAGCTCTCCGGCCTCGGCTTCAGCGAAACCCAGCGCAGCGAACTGGTCGTAAAGGTTACCGGTGCCACCGAAAGAGTCCTGAAAATCAAGTTCTGAGAAAGGATACGCCTATGAAAATCCAGTCTTACTTCATCACCGTAGATTGCCCCGTATGCGGCAATGAATGTGAACCAGCCCGCATTGTAGAAATGAACGGCAAAGAAGAAATCACCGTCAATCTCAGCGAATTCAACTGCTGTACGTTCTATTGTCCCCATTGCGGAGCCACGGTATATACCGGAGATGTAGACGAAAACGTAGAATACGAAGAAGAATCCGAAGAGGAAGAGGAATAAAAGAAAGGAACCACCCAAATGGAAAAGAACATTTTCGAACTCGCCGCCAAGCACAAGTTCCGCTACAATTTCAGGGGCGAAATCACCACCGAAGACCTCTTCGACCTGTCTGTTAATGATTTAGACTCGATATACAAGAACCTCAAGAAAGAGCAGGAAAAATCAGGCGAAACCGGCCTTCTGGTCACCCAGTCAAAGGAAGATGCTATTTGTGCCACGAAGATGGAGATCGTACAGTACATCTTCAGTCAGAAGCAGCAGGAAAAAGCGGATCAAAAGGCAAAAGCAGAAAAGAAACTGCAGCGCCAGAAGATCCTGCAGACCCTCTACGAAAAACAGGAAAGTGAAATGAAGAGCAAGTCCGCCGCCGAACTGATGGATATGCTGAAGGAGCTGGATGATGAAGAAGTATAAACTGACCCTGATCTTTGCCAGTATGCTGGTGATCCTCCGCGCCGTCTCTCTGCTTGGCGATATCGATAAGCTGGTCAAGCTGTACCGCACGGATCCCACCGAACTGCCCGAACCTGATCCCGAACCGGCCACCTACCCTGAGGATGCGCCGGACTGGATGTAAATGAACCAAAAGGAGTAAAAGGATGAAGTTTCCCAAAAACGAACGGGTGGCCACAAATCTCCTGTCCGCAGAGGACGAACTGGAATACGTGATCACCCAGTCTCTCACAGATCCGCCCAAATTCACCCTCTACAAAATCGAGGGCGATAAACCCACCAAGATCACAACAGGCAAAGACCCGCTGGAACTCCAGGAGATCTGGAGAGAAGAGAAACCTGCAAGGAAAAGAAAGGAATCATAATATGCCCGAAAAGAGTATCTTCGAAACCCTGTCCGAACAGGACATGACCGCCAACCACAAGAAGAAGAATAACATCACATATCTCCCCTGGTCTGCCGCATGGGCCGCCGTAAAGCGCAGATACCCCAAGGCTACATACGAAGTCAATAAGGACGAAAACCAGAACCTGTACCATACCGACGGCAAGACCTGCTGGGTAGAGGTAACCGTACATATCGAAGACGAATCCCAGACCGAAACCCTCGCCGTCATGGATCACCGCAACGCCGCCATCTCCGCCGAAAACGTAACCAGCACCCAGGTCAATAATTCCATCAAGAGATGTATGGTCAAGTGCCTCGCGCTGTTCGGTCTGGATCTGAACCTGTGGGAAGGCGAAGAACTGTCCGCCGCCGCCAAGGAAGCCAAGGCAAAGGAAGACGAAGCCCAGAAGATCCTGGCAAAGGCAAAGAAGGACATCGTGGAAAAGTGCAAGACCCTGATCTCCTCCGGTAAGGATAAGGACGAAATCTACGCCATCATCGAAGAAGTCAGCGGCGATAAGAACCCCAATGCCATCAAGGATCTGGAAACCGCCGATTCCGTTCTGGATGCACTGGAAGGAGTGAAAGCATAAATGCTCAGAAAGCTGAAACGCCTGATCCGCCGCCGGAAGAAAAACGAAACCGTCCTGACCCCTCTGGAACAGCTCCAGAACGCATCCAGAAGCGCCGTGTTCATGATCACCAGCACCATCACAGAGCTGCGGGGCATCAACGAAGCCATCGAAAGAGAACAGGAAACCAACCGTACCCGGATCGCCGAGATCGAGGAAACCAACAACTCTCTGGAAAAGACCAAGACCGACAACGCAAAAGTCGTGTCCAATTTCGAGAGTCTCCTGCGCTAAAACACATACTCGTTTTTCCGAGCTTCCCGAAGGGACTCGATGAGTTACCTGTGGTAACTCTGATTTTGTGCCAATTTCAATTTTGACTAAAGTAAAAGAAAGGAATTTTAACATGAAAGTATTTATTCTCGGAAACCTGTCCACCGACGTAACCACAAAGCAGACGAATGGCGGAAACATCGCTACCTTCACCGTAAAGGAACGTAAGTCCAGAAAGGACGAAGCCAAGCCGAATAACTTCTGGAATGTAACTGTCTTCGGGCAGAAGGCAGAATTCGCCGCCAAGTATTTCAAGAACGGCTCCCCCGTGTTCGTGACCGGTAAGGCAGACTGGAGCGAATTTACAGCCCAGGACGGATCTCCGAAGAGAAACGTAGCGATCTCCGCTGATGACGTGGATTTCGTCCCCAAGGATTTCTCCGCCCAGAACGCAGCCCAGACCCAGAACGCCGCACCCGCTCCTGCCGCCAGCCCCGCTCCGGCTCCTGCACAGGAAGAATCCGACCCCAACGACCTGCCGTTCTGAGGTAGCCTATGCCCGGAACCCCAACCGATCGTGAAAGTCAGCTCTTCATCCTCGACGGTATGCGGTTCAGCTTTTCCTCGGTAAGCGCCTATAATACCTGCCCCAGAATGTTCCGGTACACCTACCTGGACGGTGATAAACAGAGAGAGAACAACGCCTTTTCCGATTTCGGTTCTTTCTGCCATAGCATTCTGGAGCAGTATTATAAAGGCGAACTGGAACTGTTCGATCTCTCGCTCCTGTACACAGACCGGTACGATGACAATATCGTCTCCCCGTTCCCGCCGTCCCGGAATAACAGTATGGCAGAGAACTATTACGAAGCGGGGAAGCGGTATTTCGATAGCTTCAAAGACCCGTGGGAAGGATATACCGTGCTGGGTGTAGAGGAAAAGTTCACCCTCTCTATCAAAGGGATCCAGTTCACCGGCATCATCGACCTGATCCTGCAGAACCCGGAAACAAAGGAGATCTTCATCGTAGACCATAAGTCCAAGAGTAAGTTCAAGGATAACTGGGAGCTGACGGAATACCTGCGGCAGCTGTACCTGTACAGTATCCACGTAAAGGAGAAGTACGGTAAGTATCCCGCAAAGCTGATCTTCAATATGTTCCGTATCGGCGAAATCGTGGAGACCGCCTTTGACGAAAAGGCATTGGAACAGGCCGTCTGGTGGTTTGACGAAACCGTGAAAACCATCTACCGGGATGAAAAGTACCCGCTGAAACCAAAAGGAAAAACCAAAACCGGCAAACCCATCGACCGGGATTTCTTCTGCGACCATATCTGCAGCGTCAGAAAATACTGCTCAAGATCCCTGTCCTACGCCAAGAAAGGCAATTACATAAGGAGAGCCCCATGTCCGTAAACAAAATCGAAATAGATCCCCATAACTACGAAGATCGCATGGATTTCGACGACGCCCTGTACAGAACAATAGCTCTGTTGGGCGAGCTGAAATACAACTGCAGCATCATCTACGACTGTGAGGGAGTAGCCATCATCCAGTTCGACCATGCCGACGCAGAACTCGCCGAATTCTTTCCCGTGTGGCTGACCGACGCAGAAATCGAAAACCTCCACGAGATTACAGAAGAATAACCGGCAGTCATGAATGAGGAAAGAAACCCATGATCAAACATATTACATTTGACAGAAGCCAGTACGAAATATGGCCCGATTTCTGGGAGGATGTGAACGACCTCACTCGCCTGTTGACAAACCTCGGCTATGTCATTACCGCCAGATGGGACGGCGGCTGTAAAGGCGAAGACGGCATTTTCGTGATCGAGTTCGACTACGAAGATCCCGAGCTTGCCGACCATTACAACCGCTGGCTCACCGGAGAAGAGCTCGACTTGCTCGAGTCTTATCAGGCAAACCTGAGCGACTGAGGAAAAGCAGAATCCAAAAAAGAAAGGGTGGTTATTTCTGCTCATTGATAAAGAAATCATAGAAGAAGCCAAGGAGCGTCTGGGCGAAGCACAAGCCCACATCATAGCAGAAGAACTGGATCTGCAGGATTTCGATGAGCGGAACCTGAAAGCCTGCTGTCCTTTTCATGCTGAAGATACTCCGAGCTTCATTTACGACAAAAAACATAACCGCTTCCGCTGCTTTGGCTCCTGCCAGAGAAGCTGGGATCTGGTGGATGTGTACCAGACCAAAGGTTTCACCTTCGCCGAGTCCGCCCAGAAACTTCTGGAACTGGCGGGCATCCAGCATAGCTTCGGCGAGCATAAAGTCAAGACCATGCACCAGTACCGGTACCCGAAAGAGGTAGAGTGTACAGATAAATCCAAAGTGTACGCCTACCTCGCCCTCCGGGGCATTTCCGAAAAGACCGCTGACTATCTGGACATCCGGCAGGACGAGCAGGGCAATCTCGTCTTTAACTACTACGACACAAACGACGTCCTCACCATGGTCAAGTACCGCCCCAGCCATAAGATCGATAAGGAAGCGGGAGAGATCAAAAACTGGTGCCAGAAAGACGCCGATACCTGTCCCCTCCTGTACAACATGAACCGCATCAACCCAACAGAACCGCTGCTGATCTGCTCCGGAGAGCTGGACTGCGCTGCCGCCATCGAATGCGGTTGGCAGAATGCCGTGTCCATTCCTCTGGGCGACGGCAATACAAAATGGGTTGAACATAACTGGGCTTGGCTGGAGCAGTTCGATTCCATCATCATCGCCGCCGATAACGACGAGTCTGGCCAGAAGTACCTCGATGGCATCATCCCAAGACTCGGAAGCTGGCGATGCAAAACCATGCAGATTCCGGTAACCCACACAACCGATGACGGCAGAACCGTAAAGATCAAGGACGTAAACGAAGCCATGATCTACCTTGGCAAAAAGGAAGTCATGAACCTGATCCTGTCCGCCAAGGATAATCCCATCCCGTCTGTGGTGGATATGTCCGATGTCAAATCCAAGAACTTCTTTGATATGCCCGGCGTGGAAACCGGTATCACCAGCCTCGATAAAGAGCTGATGCGCCTGTTCTACGGAACCCTGACTGTGGTTACCGGCCTTCCCGGATCGGGGAAATCCTCTATCCTGTGTCAGATCGTAGCCAACGCATTGGAACAGGGCGTGAATACATGGCTGTTCTCCGGCGAGCTGTCGGAGGGCATGGCGAAGGACTGGCATTCTTACGTGATGGCCGGCCCCCGAAATGTAAACGGCTACCTGTCCCCGAAGGGAGATCCCTACTGGCGGCTCAAGGACGGCGTAGAAGAAGCCATCGACGAATGCTACCGGGGCCGTTGGTTCCTGTACAGAGATGACTTTGATAAAGATATCGACAGCTTGCTGGAAGCCATGAAAGGCTCCCTCCAGAAGTACGGCTGCCGCCTGTTCATCCTCGATAACTTCATGACCATCGACACCAACGAGTCCGACGACGAGCTGAAAGAACAGACCAGAGTGGTCAAACAGCTCATCAGCTTCTCCAAGAAGTATAACGCCGCCACCGTTCTGGTCTGCCACCCGAGAAAGATGCAGAAAACCTCAAACGTCGGCATCCAGGATATCTCCGGTACCAGCAATATCATCAATCTGGCCCACCGTACCTTCGGCCTGCGGAAGATCACCGAACAGGAAAAACAGGGCTTCGGCTTCGGCAGTGAACTCCCCCAGAAGCTTCTGAACTACGACGTAGTCCTGAACATCATCAAAGACAGAATCCGGGGAAGATCCGGTATCCAGATGGGCCTGTACTACGACCCGCCCAGCCGCAGATTCTATACGACGCAGGAAGAATACGACCGCCAGTACAGCTGGGATCAAAATACATACGAAGCCCCGCTCCTCATGCCGGACAGAGAACCCAACGTCAACGAAGTGATCGGAGAAGTCTAATGAATTTTATCGAATTCAGCCGAGGATACGGCAAAGGTGCAGATCTGCTGTATCGTGCTTTATATAATCGCACAGTCTTCACCCTCATAGAGAAAATGATAGAACAGGCCTACGAGAAATACACCCCATGCTTTCCATCCCTTTTGCCAGAAGTCACCGAGGGTCTATCCGAAAAAAACGTAAGAGAATTGGTATGCCAAACAACCCATCAAGATAATACACAAGGAGAATGAATGAGTGCCACAAGAGAAGACCTGAAATCCCTACAGTCCGAACCGCTGGATCACAAAATCCTGCGCACCATGGGTCTCATCGACGAATGGTATTCCCGGTGGAATGATCAGGTGTATGTTTCCTTCAGCGGCGGCAAGGACTCCACCGTTCTGGCCGATCTCTGCACCGAATATTGCAGCAAACGCCAGATTCCATTGTGCCTTGTTTTCGTAGACACAGGACTCGAATACCCTGAAGTACGGCAACACACCAAAGACTTTGCAGAATTTCTGAGGGGGGGGGCGAGAGTACAGGCTTGATGTGGAACTGGAAGTTCTGCATCCCAAACTGTCTTTTCCGGAAGTCATCAGACAATACGGTTATCCAGTCCTCAGCAAAGAACTGTCTCAAAAGGTCTACGAAGCAAGACGAAACCCGAACGCGAAGGTCGCTGAAAGATTTAAACCGGGCGGAGAACACGAAAAGAAATTCGGCAGTCGGTACAACCTCGAAAAGTGGAGCCCTTTGCTGACAACGGATTTTAAGATCTCCCACGAATGCTGCGCCAGCATGAAGAAACGGCCTGTAAAGAAATACGAAAAGGAAACCGGCAGAGTTCCAATTATCGGAACGCTTGCCGAGGAAAGTTTCCTTCGGACAAATGAATGGCTGAAACATGGATGCAACGCATTCGACGCCGCCAGACCCACAAGCCAGCCTCTCAGTTTCTGGACAGAGCAGGACATCCTCCAGTATATAAAGAATAAAGACCTACCAATTGCCAGCGTATACGGAGAGATTATCCCCACCGGCCAGACCTTCGTATTTCCAGACGAAATCCAAGAACTATGCTGCACCGGATGCAACCGGACAGGCTGTACCTTCTGCGGATTCGGAGTTCAATCCGAGAAGGGTGAAACAAGATTCCAAAGACTAAAGCGAACTCATCCGAGATTGTGGGAGTATTGTATAAGCGGCGGAGCTTATGATCCGGAAGATGGCCTCTGGAAACCCACTAAGCAAGGTCTCGGAATGCGCCATGTTTTCGACACATTAAACCAGATCTACGGAGCCAATTTCATTCGTTACGAATAACTAAAAGAAAGGCCAGACCAAAATGTTCGACACATCTCACTATCATGCCGGTAACCATACAACCAATTTTCAGATCAACGCCGTCACCGGAGCCATTTTGAAAAATCACCCCAAAAGCTGGTTTGAAAGATTTCATCTGAAAAGCAAAAGAGCCGAGGAGCTGCTCGTAGAAGGCGGGCACCACGCAACCAAACCCGCATACGATAAAGATTGGCGAGATAGGGTAGTGGAAGCCCCCGATAAAAATATCACAGTTCTTCAGATGGTGATCTGCGGGGACATGGAGGTTCTGGCGGAACTCGTATATACAAAGGATTATGAAATCAGCGTAATGCCGGAGGCTATTGCCAATGTCCAATAAGATCTACGATTTCCAACCCGGAGACGAAGTCGTCACCATATACGGCGAACGGGGCACCATAACATCTATCTGCACCTGCGAGAAATGTCTGCAGCGCGGCTGGCCGGAACCGGAGTGGTTTAATATCGACACCGGAAGAACGGATTATATTACCGACTATGACCTGAAAACAGGCTTCCGGAACTTTTATATGATCGGCGAACACCGCTTTGCCGATTTCGAAAAAACATCCGTTGAGAATCAACTGACCTGCTGTAAGGTTCGGATCGAAGAACTGGAAACCCAACTGCGAAACATAGAGAGGTACGAAAATGGAAACTAAAATCACATACGACCCGGCAAAGCTGGACGAGACAACCGCCGCTCTGGTGGAAAAGCTGCTGAGAGAAAAGGGCGCCGTCGAGGAACCGGAGCTGGTAAAAAAGAATAGTGTATGGAGCCCGCAGCGCAGCGCAGTGTATTTTTATCTGAATCCTTCCGGATCGGTATCTTGGGACGGCTGGACAGATCATCATGTTGATCATGACAGGTACGCCAGTGGTAACTGTTTTCGCACAAAAGAGGAAGCAGAATTCGCTGCAGAACAACTGAAGGTTGTAATAGAATTGAAGCGCTTTGCCGAGGAGCACAACACCGCACCCATCGACTGGAACAACGCAAGCCAATACAAGTACACTATACGATACAATCATAAGTATAATGCGCTTATCGTTGAAGACTGGATGTCCGTACAGTCCCCGGGCGTATATTTTACTTCCAAAACCGCAGCATGGGATGCTATCCAAACCATCGGTGAAGCCCGCCTCAAGAAATACTACTTCGGTTCCTATGAGGAGCAGGAATGAACTACACCTACCAGAACTACCATAAACACAGCGAACGCACAAACCCCATGATCAGCGACAGCACCGTGTCCTACCGGGATTACGCCGAAGCCGCAAAAAAGCTCGGTCACAGCATCCTGTCCAGCGCCGAACACGGCTATCAGGGTAGATACATCGAAACCTACGACACGGCAAAAGAATACGGTCTGAAATGCCTCATCGGCGCCGAAGCCTATTGGGTCAGAAACCGCCTCGCCCCGGATAACAGCAACTGCCATATCTGGATCGGCGCCAAAAACGAAAACGGCAGACAAGCCCTGAACGATATCCTGTCCGAGGCCAACCTGAGCGGCTTCTATTACCGCCCGAGAATCGATGTACCTCTGATTCTGTCTCTGCCCAAGGACGATGTGTGGATCACAACAGCCTGTGTAGCCTATTGGCGGTACGAAGACATCGACAGTATCACAGAAGAATTCGCCAACCATTTCGGCAAGAACTTCTTCCTCGAAGTCCAGTACCATAATACCGAAAGCCAGAAGCAGATCAATAAACACATCCTGACCCTGCACAACAAGCTGAAAATCCCCCTGATCATGGGCTGCGACAGCCATTACATATCCGAAGACCAGGCCCAGATCCGCGACGACTTCCTCATTTCCAAAGGCATCAAGTACGAAGATGAAGAAGGATGGTTCCTTGATTACGTGGACGGCCAGACCGCCTATAACCGTTTCGCCGCCCAGAATATCCTGTCCCATACCGAGATCACAGACGCCATCTCCAATACCAACGCCTTCCTTGACGTAGAAGAATACGACAGCCCCGTCTTCAATACCGACATCAAGCTTCCCACCCTGTACGACGGCAAGCATGAAATCGACGGCAAGCCGCTCCCCGAACTGGATCAGGCCGGCCGTGACGAAGAATACAAAAAGCTGGTCTGGCAAGGCTGGAACGAGTACAAGGATAAAGTCCCGCAAGACCAGTGGCCGAAGTACGAAAAGGAAATCAGCGATGAGATCCAGACCGTAGTAGACTGCTTCATGTCGGATTACTTTATTGATAACTACTACATCATCCGCAAAGGAAAAGCCAACGGCGGTTGGCTCACTAAGACCGGGCGCGGCAGCGCCGTGAGTTTTGTTACAAACAAGATGCTCGGATTTACAGAAGTGGACAGAGTAGCTGCCCGCGTCCGCATGTACCCGGCTCGATTTATGAGCGCAACAAGAATTTTGGAAAGCGGTTCATTACCGGATTAAGAGAGACTTTATGGAAGAAGACAGGTCTTCATTGGATAACCGTAAAGGACGAATAGTCCCTTTGCATAGTGATATGCATAGCAAACCAGAATAACAGGGGAAACCCTTAGAGCCTTATGTACCAAGCGTCAGAGAAATCAAAGCGCGGCGCAGCCAATCACTGCGGTATGGTAACAAGCATAAGGATTGGGCAATCCTGTGGCGCAGCCCCGTATGGGGAAAGCCGCAACGACTATCAATGGCAGCCGAGGAAACGACGCTGATGGTATAGTCTACTCCCGTGAGCATAGCTCAATCATAATATCGGGAAACCGAGGGTATAAAGGATCGACTTTAACGTCGCACCAGTTGAACCATTTATCCAAGCACAAAAAGACATTCTCGGAGACGACCATGCTTGTCCCATGATCGCATACGGCACATACCAAAAATCTGCTGCATGGAAACTGTATGCAAAAGCCAAAGGTGTTCCTTTCGAAACCGCTAATACAGTATCCGAACAGTTGAAACGGTATGAAAATGCTGTAAAACACGCCGATGAAGAAGAAAAAGACGACATCGACGTACTGGACTATATCGATGACCAGTATAAGGAAATCTATGAAGACAGCAAGGAATACATGGGTCTGATTACAAGCTGGTCGATCGCCCCGTCTGCTTCGTTGCTGTATCAGGGCAGCATCCGCAAGGAAGTAGGCCTTATCAAGATCAAAGATCACCTATGCTGCCTGATGGACGGCGCATGGGCAGAAACAAAACATTGCTTGAAGAATGACATTCTCAAAGTGAGTGTGTGTGAGCTGATATACCGCTCGTATGAACGTGTTGGTATGGAACCTCCTCCGCAGCAGGAACTTTTGAAAATGCTGCCCCCGGAAGATGTAGCATGGAACCTGTATAAAACCGGCTGTACGCTTGGACTGAATCAGGTAGAGCAACCGGGCACATCTTCGAGAGTTTCGAAGTATGCTCCAACAAATGTATCCGAACTTTGTGCATTTATTGCAGCGATTCGCCCCGGCTTTAAGTCTATGTATAAGACGTTTGAAAGCAGGGAGCCTTTTGATTATGGTGTTCCGCAGTTCGATAACCTGATTAAAACCGAAGAGATGCCGAATAGCTACCTTCTCTATCAGGAGGGCACTCTTGCCGCCCTTGAATATGCCGGGATCCCTATGTCAGAAGGATACACAGTAATTAAAGCAATATCCAAAAAGAGAGTAGAAAAAATTCTGTCATACAAAGAACGGTTCATCAATGGATTTTCCGAGAAACTCAAAGAAGACGGAACCGGACAAAATGAGGCTGCAGATATTTCGAAACGATTGTGGCAGATCATCGAAGATTCTTCACAGTACAGCTTCAACGCTTCACACGCCTACTGCGTCTCCCTCGACAGCGTCTATTCCGCCTGGATCAAAGCCCACCACCATCTCGCCTTCTACGAAACCCTCCTCCAGATCCAGGAGAAAAAGGGCGACAAAGACAAAATGGTGGAAATCAAAAAGGAAGCCGAGGACTACTTCGGCACCAGATTCCCTCCGTACCGCTTCGGCCAGGATAACCGGGAAATCCGCGCCAATTTCGAAACCAACGAGATCGGCAACTCCATCAAAGCCATCAAGGGCCTGCCCAAAGTCACCGGCGAACTCCTGTGGCAGGTGGCAGAAGAACACCCGAAAACCATGACCGACACATTGTTCCTCTGCAAAAAATATAAGGTCAGCGACGCCGCCATCGAAGCCCTCGCCAAGATCAGCTACTTCTCAGCATTCGGCAACGACGTAGAAATCCCCCGTATCATAAGCCTGTACCACTTCTTCTCCGAAGGAGCAGCCAAGAAGATCAAAAAGGATAAAGTCGAAAACCCGGAAATCATAAAAATCCTGCGGAAGTACGCCACGGATACCAATGCCAAAGGCGAAGAACTGTCCCAGTGGAGCATCACAAACCCAGCTCTCGAACAGGCCGCAAAACAGATCAAGAACATCAAAGCCAAACTCAAACCCTACGGCACAGGCAGCATCCCGGCCGAGCTTGCAGAAGAACTGGCCGTGGCTGAAGCAGAAGAAGAACAACTCCGCCTCGACTACGAACGCCGGATGCTGAATGAAATGGAGCAGTATATCCTGTCCATCGGTTACGACGATCTGGACTTCCGTGGCAAAATGGCAAACCAGATGGATGTGCTTGGCTATGTAGACCTGACCACAGGTCGAGAAGAAGACCGCCGGAAGCTCCTGATCGAATCCGTCCAGCCCATGAAGGATAAAAAATCCGGCAAGCCCTGGTGCTACAGAGTGGATACCCGTTCCATCGGCAGCGGCAAATCCGCCAGATTGTCTATCCCCGTAAATACATATGACGAAACCCCACTCCGTAAGGGCGATACCATCTTCACCCCGCCGGGCAGCCTCAAAAAGAACGGAAAGGGATACTGGTATCTGTACTGGTATGATATGGTGTACTGCTGATGATGCTCGTCATCCAGGATATCCTGTTCGCCCGCCTCGACCACCCCGACAGGGGCACCCCCGCCGACCAACGCCACGCCACAGAATGCCTTCTCCCAAACCACCTGTACCGCATCGAAGTCGTGGAACAGGAAGGTATACGCCGCATCGAAACCAAAGCCAGCGACGGCAGAACCCTGCACAGAACCCAGCGCGGCGAGGAGTGGAACGACACAAGGATCGTCGTAGCCCTCAAAGGCGTAAAATACTGGTGGCCCGCCGAAATGTTCTCCTTTTTCGACGCCGACGGGAAACGGTACGACCTCCGCCTCATGCGCACCGCCACAGCGACCGATAAATCCACATATTATAAAGGAGCCAAAATCAAGTGACAGACTATCCCCGCATAGCGGAACTTACCAGATGGCTGAACGAATGCCGCCATGCCTATTATAACGAAAACCGAAGCCTGATCTCCGACGCCGAGTACGATGCACTGTTTGACGAACTGAAGGCCCTTGAATCCAAAACAGGCTGCATCCTCTCCGGTTCCCCCACCCAGACTGTAGGATATGCCCCCGTCAGCAAACTGGACAAGACCACCCATAAGATCCCTCTTCTGTCTCTGGACAAAACCAAAACCACAGCCGATATCAGCAAGATGGGCAGGGAAGACCTCGTGTTCATGCCCAAGATGGACGGCCTCACCGTCAAACTCACATGGGAAAACGGTAAGCTGATCGAAGCTGCCACAAGAGGAGACGGCCATACCGGAGAGCTGATCACCCATAACGCCGCCGCCTTTCTGGATATCCCAATGCAGATCCCCACAACAGAGCGCATCTCCGTGGCCGGGGAAGCCTACGTCAATATCGAAGACTTCAACAATATCAACGCCAGCCTCCCGGAATCCGACCGCTTCAAAACACACCGCAACTACGCAGCCGGTTCCGTAAGACAGCTCGACCCCAAGGTGTGCGCCGCAAGAAAAATTACCTTCTCCGCATTCTCCCCGCTGGAAGGCTTCGAGGACTGCAATGCCCTTACAGATGCTTTTTATAAAATGCTTAGCCTGAACATCCCTGTTGTCATGTGCTGGTTTGTCGGAAGGGTACACTGGCGGGAAGAAGATGTGTACCAGACCTACATCGACGAAGCTAAGTGTGCCGCTGAAGAAAAAGGCTGGCCCATCGACGGCGTCGTGATCCGCTATAACGACCTTGCCCACGGCGACAGCAAAGGCCGCACCAGTCATCACTATAACTACGCCATCGCCTATAAGTTCGAGGATGAAACCGAAACCACCATCCTCCGGGATATCGAATGGACAGTCGGGCGCACCGGCGCAGTCACTCCCACAGCCGTGTTCGATGCCGTAGAATTGGACGGCACCACTGTAGAGAGGGCAAGCCTGCATAACATCGGCATCATCAGAAACCTGCGTCTGGGCATAGGAGATACCATAAAGGTCGCAAAAGCCAATATGATCATCCCCCAGATCACCGAAAACCTCACAAAATCCGATTCCTATAAGATGATCCTGACCTGCCCCGAATGCGGCGGAATGCTGACCAGATCCGAAGTAGGCAGCGGCGCCCAGACTGTGTGCGAAAATAAGGACTGCCCCGGACGGCATCTGGAAAAGTTCGTCTACTTCACCGGCAAGTCCGCCATGGATATAAACGGCCTGTCCCGCGCCACTTTGAAGATGCTCATCAAGTACGGATACATAAAGAATCTGTCCGACCTGTATGGCCTCAGAACCCACAGGAGAGTTCTGGCAACCCACAGCGGAATGGGTGAAAAGTCCACCGACAAGGTACTTGATGCTATCGAAAAAAGCCGCCGGTGTACGCTGGAAAAATACATCACAGCTCTGGGAATTCCGGAAATCGGCAAATCCGCCGCAAAACTGATTTCCGCCGAATGCGAAGGCAGCTATACCAAATACATGGAGAAGATCGCCTGCCGCTACGACTGGTCAAACCTGGCCGGTATCGGTGAGATCATGAACCAGAATATCTATACCTTCTACGGGGACCCGGAGCAAAAGGAAGAAGCCGTCCTTCTGGCATCCAACCTGCTGTTCGAAGACCCGGAGCCCCATAAAAGTGTGACAGCCACCACACTTTTCTCCGGAAAAAATGTGGTACTCTCCGGCAGAATCGACGGCTACTCCAAAGCGGAAGCCGAAAAGATTCTCCGGGACGCCGGCGCCAATATCCAGTCCGGTGTAACCGCCGCTACAAACTACCTCATCTACGAAGAAACAAACGAAACCGCCAAATCCAGAATGGCCAAACAGAAAAACATCCCCATCCTGACATTTGGTCAGGCAATGGAGATGCTGAAACAAAAATAAGATGGATAAAGTATATGTAAAATTTAAGCCATGTTATAAAACTCTGTATAAAGGATACGATGAAGAACCTTTCTTGCCGGATCTTTGGTTTGGTTACGAAGCGGTTTTCACAAACGGCAAGTGTTCGATTCAAAACTTATACATTACTTCCAAATTAAAATATGTTTATTTCTATTATGATGGTTATGTGTCTTATTTTAGGGTTACTGCTGTAAGCACCAAACCATTTTCAAAGACAGAAACAAACAAAGTGGAGGAATGGCATAAGCTTACCAAAAAGATCAACACCCTTAAAGCTGCAAGAAAAGAATTACTGAACAATAAAGGAGAATAAAATATGACCCTCACTCACATCACCGGAGACCTGTTCACCGCCCCCAGAGGAACCGTCCTCGCACACTGCATCTCCGCTGACTTTGCCCTCGGAGCCGGTATCGCCAAGACCTTCGACTACGTCTACAATATGAAGGAGAAGCTGAATACATACTATCCCGAATACTTCTTTGAAGCCAGTGACAGAGAATTTGAAGGTCAGGCCCTGCTGGTAGACGACGTGTTCAACCTCGTGACCAAGCTGCACTGCTACGATAAGCCCACATACGAAACTCTCGCACAGGCACTGGTCGATATGGCACACCAGATGCATACCTTCCATATGAAGAAGCTCGCCATGCCCAAGATCGGCTGCGGTCTCGACCGTCTGGACTGGGAACAGGTGGAAGTCCTTATCAAGGGAATCTTCGAAGACACCGATTTCGAAATCACCATCTATTCACTGGAGATCTGAATATGGAAATCACGCCCCGGTACCTCGTCATGGTCACCCCCGACAACCATAATAAATTCTACCACATGACCCCGGAAGGAGCTTCCTTCACCGTCACCTACGGCAGAGTCGGCCAGTCCCAGCAGACCACTTCCTATCCCATCAGCCAGTACGAAAAGAAGTATAAGGAAAAGATCAAAAAAGGCTATCGGGACGTGTCCGACCTCCGGCAGGATCTGGTAACAGAGCAGCCGACCGGCGAGGCGGCCTATAAACCCGTAGACATCCCCTCCGTACAGGAAGTCCTCGAATATCTCATGTCTGTCTCCCGTGACGCCGTATTCAAGAACTATACCGTAACCTCCGCCAGCGTCACCCAGGCCATGGTAGACGAAGCCCAGAAAACTCTGGATGAACTTACCGCCGCCGACACAATGGAACGGTTCAACGAAATCCTTCTGCGCCTGTTCGCCGTAATCCCGAGACGCATGGGACAGGTCTCCCCGTATCTGGCAAAGTCCCAGACGGATTTTACCGATATCATCCTGCGGGAGCAGAACACACTGGATACAATGGCTGGTCAGGTATTCGTGAAAGCGGCAGTTCAGTCCGAAAACCATAGCGAGATCACCATCCCCGAATCCATGGGCATCGAAATCCGGGAAACCACGCCGGAAGAAGTCCGTATCATCCTCGCCGCCATGAACGAGTCCAACAGTCATTATAGCCGCTCCTGGGCAGTAACCAATTACCGCACACAGGAAAACTATGACCAGTATATCCATGAACATAACATCGAAACCACAAAGCTCCTGTTCCATGGCAGCCGCAACGAAAACTGGATCAGCATCCTGTCAAAAGGCCTCATGATCCGCCCGTCCAATGCGGTGTTTACAGGAAACGCATTTGGCAACGGTATCTACTTTGCACCGAAGTGCCAGAAATCCATAGGCTACACGAGCCTGAGCGGCAGCTACTGGGCGAAGGGCAAATCCAATAAGGCATATATGGCTCTATATGAAACCGCATACGGGAACCCATATTACCTGTATGACTATAGTTCAGAAACCGCCCGTATGTCAGAGGAATATCTGCTGAACAAGACTCCTGCTTGTAATTGCCTGCACGCAAAAGCCGATAAAGGTATGCTTCGCAATGACGAAATCATTTTCTATACGCCTAGGCAAATGACAGTTAGATATCTGATCGAAATCGAATAATAAGGAAGTTTAATGGTATCAGAAAATCAGAAATACGGACGATTGACCACACTCCGTTGTGTAGGAACCAATAAGCACAGAAATAAGATGTGGGAATGCATATGTGAATGTGGGAATAAAGTTGTTTTATCCACAGGAGTTCTCAGCACCGGCAATACAAAATCATGTGGTTGTCTCGCACGAGAACATAACGATAAACTGAAAGAAATGGGTGTTCCATATCGTTTCCGAAAGGGTCAAAATTTGGATGAAGGACAAACCCCTATAAACACATATGACCTGTCTGGAGAGTTTGGTGTCGGCTATACGCCAAGAGGCGAACCTTTCTATTTTGATAAGGAAGACTATGACTTAATAAGACCGTTTTTATGGTACGTAAAAAATGACGGATATATAATTACTGGTACACATGACTTTAAGACCTCAATGCATCGTATGGTTATGGGCTGTGATGACCACGGGATGGATGTCCATCACATTAATCACGTTGTATATGATAATCGAAAATCGAACCTTGAAATATGCGAACATTATCAAAATATAGTTGCCAGTAAAACATATAGCAATAATACTTCGGGAAGAAAAGGCGTTCATTTTGATAAAGCACGAAATAAATGGTGTGCACGTTTAACAATCAATAAGAAAAATTATTACTTGGGCAGGTTTGATACGTTTGAAGAAGCAGTTGCTGCCAGAGCAGATGCGGAACAAAAATACCATGTCGGATTCATATACCTGGAGTGATACCTCATCGAGCTCTTCTGAAGCATTTACAAATTGTTCACAATAAACATTGCATTCACCTATTGACATGCAGAACGCGCTGTGATATAATGTACCCACAACATAACAATTACAAAGCATCAACCAAGGAGAGTGCTGAATGAACATTTTGAATTCCATGGAGGTTGTCGGATACGTAAGAGTATCCACAGAACAGCAGATCGATAAATACGGTATCCCCACTCAGATCGCAAGAATTGAAAAATTCTGCCAGAAGCTGGGCTGCAAACTGCATAAGATATTCTTGGACGCCGGGAAGTCTGGTGCCATGAAAGACGATGAAGACGAACCTAAGAACCGTTCGGAGTTCTTGTCCATGCTTCAGTATATCGAAGAAAACCCAAGCCTCACCGGCGTGGTCGTAGTGGACACCAAACGTCTGTGGCGTAACGAAAACGCTCAGAATTACGTGTGTAAAGAGCTTCGGAAACGGAAGGTAGATATCCACTCCATTGACGAAAAGGAATTCACCCTATATCCGACAGACCCTATCCGGAAGTTCACCAACACCGTTATCGCCGCTATCGCCGAGCTGGACTACGGCATGATCAATAAGCGTCTCGCAGACGGCCGCAAAACAAAAGCTGGCGAGACCGGCAACAAACCGGCCGGGAAGACCCCCTTCGGCTATAAGTATTCTGCCGATAAGAAAACTGTGCAGGTCAATCTGCATGAAGCAAAGATCGTGCGGGAGCTGTTCCAGATGCGGACAGGCGGCGCCAGAGTTTCCGAGATCGTAAAGACCTTCGCCGAGAAAGGGTACTACAACCGGAACGACAAGCTCTTCTCCAAGCAGTCTATCACCTATATGCTGCAGAATCCCTTTTACTGCGGCATCCTGACCCACGCCGGAGAACAGATCCAGGGCAAACATGAACCTCTGGTCTCCCGCAAGGAATGGCAGGAACTGAACCCGGATTTCGCAGTAGAAATCTGAACCGCCCCGCAAGGGGCAGCGCTCCCGTAGCTCAGTTGGCAGAGCACTGGCCTTGTAATCCAGAGGTCGTCAGTTCGATCCTGACCGGGAGCTTTACGGCAATGTGGCCGAGCGGTCGAAGGCACCGGACTTGAAATCCGTCGAGGTGCAAGCCTCCCAGAGTTCGAATCTCTGCATTGTCGCCAAAGGCTGAACAAGCCTCCCTCTCCTCCTAAAATTGCATGACAAACCGGAAAGACGGTTGACAGTCGGGAAAGACCGACACCTCAGCCGGATTGGTGAAATTGGCAGACGCACCGCACTCAAAATGCGGCGGAGCAATCCATATCGGGTCGAGTCCGATATCCGGCACGAAAAGGCAGGTTCGATTCCTGCTCGTTGATCGAGGACTGACGTGAAGGGAACTGAGGTTCAATTCCCAGTGATATGTGCCTGTGACAATAATCTCAGGCTAACTTAGTGAAGACAAATGATCCCGGCGGCCAGCCGGTTAAAGCATCGGCGGAATCCGGTGCAGGGGCAACTATAAGCTGTGTAGCTCAATTGGCAGAGCGGCAATCTCAAAATATTATATGTTGCAGGTTCTCAGTTCGATCCTGAGCACAGCTATTCCAGTCAAGGACGGAACGGGCAGCCGTCACCCATTGTTAGGAGATGCGTGAGTGCCGACACGCCGACTGGATCTACGGGACGCTGGCGCAACGGTTAGCGCAACTGGCTCATAACCAGCAGGCTCTGTGTTCAAATCACAGGCGTCCCATTCATCTCACAGAAAGGACAACCTCCGATGGACAAATCCACTCTCAGCAAGCATCGCTACATATACGAGCTGTACATCAACAGAAAAAACGAAGTCCACATCGAGCGATATAAAGTCGCCTATATCAACAAAACCTCCGTATGGTTTATCCGCGGCGGAGACGAAAACCTGACCGGAATGCGCCTGCGGTACGTGTACGACAATATAGACGAATTCGATCGGTATTACAGCTTGACCAAATTCCTGGACGCTGCATACCAAAGAGTCTATCTTTGGGAAAGACCGTCTGATACCACCTACGCAGAACTCCGCAAACGGAAAAGGAAAAAAGCCATGAAAATGCTGATCGAGCAAAAGGAAAAACAGCTGATGAACCTGCAGTCACAGACAGAAGTCCTGCAGAATGAAATCGAATCTCTCAAAAATTCACCTGTCTACAAAGGAGCAGCAGAATGAACATTGTCAACAGTGGTACCCGCTACCAGATCTACAGCGACGACCTCCAGACCATGAAGACCCTCCCCGCCGGCGCATATGACGTCCGCTTCGCCAAGTACACCGGCTTCTTTCTGGAATCCCGCCCGCCCCTGGCCGTAAAGGAAGAAAAGATCTACGGCAAGTCCTCCGTCAAAACCGACAAGATCCTCTCCGGATATGAAAAGACCGACCGCAATTTCGGCGTTATGCTCTCCGGCCCCAGAGGCGTAGGTAAATCCCTGTTCGCCAGACTGCTGATCGAAAAAGGCATCGCCAAAGGGTACCCCGTGATTCTGGTCAGCGATTACATTCCCGGCGTAGCCGATTTTCTCTCCTCGATTCAGCAGGAAGTGATCGTCCTCTTCGATGAGTTCGAAAAGGTCTTCTCCAAGAAGGAAGACAGCGACCCCCAGACCGAACTGCTCCCCATGTTTGACGGCACCGACAGCGGCAAAAAGTTGTTCGTGATCACCTGCAACGATACTAAAAAGCTCAATGAGTGCCTGCTGGATCGCCCCGGCCGATTCTATTACCACTTCACTATGACCCCGCCCACCGCCGAAGAAATCCGGGAATACATGACCGATAAACTCACCACCCCGTCCGACGACGTGCTCAGTAAGGTGATCTCCTACAGCTCCATGGCAAACCTCACATACGACTGTCTCCGGGCAATCGCAGAAGAGCTGAACCGTGGCTATGATCTGGAAGAAACTATGGAAGACCTGAACATCTCCAGAGAACGCGGCGCAAAATATAAGATCAAGGTTGTCCTGAGTGACGGTACAGCAGGGAGCGACGACTTCTCGTACGCATATTTCGATAACGGATATGACGAGTATAAACACTGGTTTTGCGGTATCGGCGGCCCCGGTTTCCGGATCGAGTTCGATATGGACGCCATCTATATGGATCCCATCTCCGGCGCATATACGGCAGATCCAGCATCCATAAAGGTCACAACCGACAGAGATGATTGCGATTCCGACGAAGAATTCGCAAGAATCAAAGCCAGAAAGATTAAATCCCTTACGATCTCCCGCGTCCTCTCTAAAAACATCCACAAACTCGCATGACCAAAGCCCCCCTGTGGGGCATACCGAGATGTAGCCAAGTGGTATGGCTCCGGTTTTGGGAACCGGAAATCGCAGGTTCGATCCCTGTCATCTCGACCAGCCGGAACCCCCGGCACGATGTTTGAGAATCCGGAAGGCCGGTTCTCGCTCTATGAAGCGGTTTGCCAGCCGCGAGTTAGATAGAGAGTCTTCTCCTGCTATGAAAAATGTATGTGAGCAGCATTCGTAATGGTGGGTGCCTTGGGACACCAAGGAGATGTATGCACACTGGAACCCGGGATAGTCCGGCCTCTGCATCTCTGTCCCGAAAGCGCTTCTGCCGCCGCAGAGGGGTTCGAGTCCCCGAACTGTGGAGGACGGCCAGCCATAAGACAGCATGACTGGCAAGGGTTCGACTCCCTAAGTGCAAGGCGCAAAGCGGCAGAAATAGCTGTCATGAGGTGGCCACGCACCCGTTTAATCCGTGGAGCACCGAAGGGAGCAACGGTGCTTAACAATCTCCCTACTGTTTTACAAAGCTGTAGTCCCGACTTCAGGCCGGGATTACTGGGGTATCGTCAAGCGGTAAGACACAGGACTTTGATCCCTGCATTCGTTGGTTCGAATCCAACTACCCCAGCCAGCCGGAAACGGCAAATCAAAATAAGAAAGAAAGGAATCCAAATGAGCGGCGGAAGACTCAATTATACAAACGGCCTCATCTCTCTCGGTCTGGATCGCGTGAATACAGGATGATAGACAGACCCACTCTGTATCTTCGCATTTGCCCATGGGAACAGCTCCCAGCCACAATCAGGGAAGATTACCCGGACAAACCGGTTTTTCTGTACGATAACCCATCCGACCTGCCGGAACTGCTGGAAACTCTGCAGGACTGGAAATGCGCCGTGTACAGCGGGAACTGCTTCACTAGAAAACAGCGGGCAGACATCCTCAAGCACATCCCACCGTACACAGAAATCGTGGCGGATATCGTGTGGTTGCCATGCATCAACGAGTACCTCACAGACGCCACAATCCTCCAGAGGCTGTCCCGTTTTCAGATGCCGTATTACGACGAAGGTATCCACACCATCCGTGTCAGACACAACATGACCGAAGAAGCCCAGAATCGGTTCAAGACTACCTGTCTGCTGAACATGGAGATCCCCCACGACAATTCCCATCACCGGTACAACATCCGTGAACATTGCAACCTTACAGCGCACTATGTCGCCGAAAAAGGAAATTTTGTAGACTATTCATGGACAATGCTGGAAGCCGCAGAGTACCACGATGTCGGCAAGCCATGGACACGAACCTTCACGGACAAAAAGGGAACCATAAGCGAAGAGGCCCACTATTACAACCACCAGAACATCGGTGCATGGATAGCCTGTGGGATAACTCCGACAGATCCTCTGCTCCCATGGCTGATTTCAACCCACATGGATCCGACTCTGAATACCAAATACTACCGGAACCTGCCGCCGTATCTGAAAACTCTCGTGGACACGCTCCATGAAGCAGACCGGAAAGCCCACTGAGGAGGAAACAGTATGATCTTCAACCGCGGCGATATAGTAACTGTAATCAACCCAGATCTGAAAACCTATGGCATGACCGGGTACGTCGATTCCATAGCATACGGCGGAGCCAGCGTAGGTGTCATTCTTGAAAATTATCGCAACACAGACATAATGCTGCACTACAAAACAGAAAATCTTATGAAAACAGGAGAAAACAAAATGGCAGTACAAGGAAATTATAAAGTGGCCGGCGTCAAATTCCTGACTGGCTTCGATACATCCAAAACGTATGACTTTGCTCTGTTCGATGAAGATATCGAAGTAGAAGACTGCGTTTTGGTAGATACGCAGAACGGATATCAGACAGCAAGGGTAGTGGATATTATGGACAAAAACGATACCAAAGCCCCCACAAGAGAGATCATCTGCAAACTGGACTTCTCCGCCTTTGAGAAACGGAAAGAAACCGAAGCCAGACGCAAGGAACTGAAAAAGCGTATGGATCAGGAGATCAAAAAGGTACAGGAAGAAATCCTGTATGAAACCCTCGCCGGAAAGAGCCCCGAGCTGGCCGTCCTCCTGGCCGAATACCAGAAACTGAATACAATCTGAAAGGAAACCTGAATGAACGAAAGAGATACTTTGTTGAACGCAGCTATTGCTTCTTACGACACTCCGATAAGCTGTGCCAAAATAGGCATTGGATGGGATGTCTCCGACGCGGTAAGCTCAATCGCGTCTTGTGAGAATGCGGATATCTCCAGAGACACTGACCGCGAGTTGACCCCGGAAACGATTCATGTACACGAAATGCTTATGTCCGGAGCCGGGACCCGCAGCGTCTGTGAAATCTATCTGAACGAAGAGGATACCGCAAAACTCCTGCGTTACGCACGATCCAAACAGGACAGAATCCACGTAAATAACCCTTTCACCGTATACCTGTCCGCTAACATGAAATCCGCCCCCGTTATCACCGATGTAAAATCCTTCTATAACAAAACCACGGTCGTATTCTTCGCCGACGGCACAAAGGAACACGCTGTATGTTCTGACGACGATACATATTCTATCGAAGCCGGTATCACCTTCTGCCTCATCAAGAAAATGCTGGGCAGCGAAAACTATAAGAAGATCGTGAACAGCGCCGCCAAGGCATATCGCCAGAAGCTGAAGGATGCCGAGGAAGCAAAGAAAAAGAAGAAGGAAGAACACGAAGAACGGATGCGGCAGGAACGCAGAGAAGCCGCCGCCAGACGGGAAGCCGAAGAACGGGAAAAGGAACGCCAGATCGAGATTCTCGCAGAAGCCATCCGCCGCGCAGCGCAGAAAGATGAAGAGGTGTCCGAATGCCCCTCCGAGGAATAATTCTCATCCTGGCAGTCGCCGTTGTGCTCGGTATCGCCTGCCGGAAAGAAATGTACGAATGGTACCGGAATCTGATGAAAGATCCGGAAGAAGAAAACGAAATGAATGAAAAAGGAGACGAAGAAGAATGAAGGGAATTATTGCACTTGTCCTGACCGTAGTGATCGCCGTACTCGGCATTATCGGCTATAACGTATTTTATGAGGTTCTGGACCCCGGCTACGTGGGTTACATCTATGACAGAAGCGCAAAGGCGGAAGATGACGTTATCATCGGTACCTCCGTTCTGAATGAACAGCATACCGGCCGCATCCTGCTCAACCCTATCACCCAGTCTATTCTGGATTATCCTACTTCCAAGATCAGCGTGAGCTTCACCGGCCCCGCAGAAAATGACTGGAATGGTAAGGATATGTCCATTACCGTAGTGACCAGCGACGGTAAGAAGGTGGATATGGATGTGTACCTGGAACTCCAGTTCGTAGATATCCCCAAGGTAATTCAGGCATTCTCCACTAAGAAGTACGAAAGCATCATCGACGAAAACGTATACGCCATCACCAGAGGCCGCCTGAACTCCCTGTCACAGGATGTTTCCGTATATGATATCCAGACCGAACTGGAAGATATGCGTATCGCTGCCGAACAGGCCATCGGAGAAGAGCTGCTGAATTCCTACGGTATTGACCTGTGCTATCTGGAACTGGGCGCACCCAACCTGCCCGAAGATATCCAGATGAAGATCCAGGAAAAGACCAACGCCATCAACGCAGTGGAACTGGCCAAGCTGGAAAGACAGAAGCAGGATGAAATCAACCAGCAGATCGTAGACCAGCAGAAGGCCCAGAGCGAAAAGGAAAAGCTCCAGAGACAGGCCGATGCAGATGCTGCCGCCTATGAAAGAGAAAGAGCCGCCGAAGCAGAACTGGCTGTAGCGCAGGCACAGGTAGAAATCGCCAAGCAGCAGGTGGAAGTAGCCAAGCTGGAAAAGGAAGCCGCACTGGAAGCCCAGAAAGCATACACCGAAGACTATTTCCGCGATAAGGAACTGGATGTCCAGAGAGAAGCTGTAAAGGCTATCAACCCCTCCGTTAAGACCATCATTACAAACGGCGACGGTTTCTCCGGACTTGTCGGCGTAAAGGAAGTCCTTGATGCCATCCAGTAAAAAGCCCCTGTATCCAGGCCCCTACAACGGCAGAGAAAAAACGTACTATTTCACCATCTCCGGCAAAAGCATTACGGAGGTGGTGATTACTGCCGAATCGCTGGAAGAAGCCTACGAAAAGCTGGCTGACAGAGAATGGAACTATAAGGATATAAAGGAAGCAACACTGGAAAAAATCGAGGAAGTGGAGGTCAGCGCAAATTGAAAAAGCCCAAAGAACCGATCACCTGCAGCAACTGCGGCAAGCCCTTCGACGATAAGGACGCCGCCCAGAATGCCCATATCCATATGCCGGTAACAGAAGGGAAGTATAAAGGTATGGTATTCGACGCCTACTACTGCGTGGAATGCATGGACGCTTTCATTGAAGTCCTGTGCGGCACTGCAGCCAAAGACCCCGTAACCGGCGAAGATAACCCCGGCCTTGCTACATGGGAGGAGCACAATGTTTGAACTGTCTCCATGTCCCGTGTGCGGCAAACAGCCGAAGATCCGTCGGCGAACAAGTTACATCGGTGCAAGCCACATAAAGATTCATTGTACTCCGCTGCTCGAAAAACCGCATTTGGAAGCCATCCTGTATACAGGCGATAGCTATCTGGACTCCTCTGATTTTTGGGAAGCTGCCCAGAAATGGAACGAAAAGGTAAAGGCCTATGTTAAGAGTGAGGCATAAATGAAACGGAAATATCTCGACAAAGCCGGAGCCACATACCGCCCCGACAAAATCAGACCAAAGCACCTCAGAACCCGCATCAGACACTGGATCCAGCGCAGAACATACGGTTTCGACGACCGGGAAACCTGGGATATGGATAAGACCTTCTATCTCTGGCTGTACGAACACCTGATGATGTTCAACGATGTTACCATAACCGACCTCGAAAAGTCCAAGCTGTATACATACAGAGAGGAAGAATATACCGTTGCGGCTCTTATTGACATCCTTCTCGCCAGCCTGCAGATAGCCATAACCAAGGATTACGACCTGTGTACCCCGGCGGAAAGAGAACACATAGATGACATCCCAAAAATCTGGGCAATCATCATCAGAGAAATGTGGTGGTAAATACACATGATGAAAGCAATGGCCGAAAAGTGGGCCAGAAACGAAAAGAAACTCAGAGAAGCTCTGAAGCAAGTTGATGTAAGCAGCATCGAGTATATAACCCTTGTCGCTTTGACCTTCAATATCATCTGGAACGAACCGAACGAGATGAGTGATGTTTGCACAAGATCCATAATCCAGCTTGGCGATAGAGATTACAGTGGCGATCTTGTATTTGCGATCCCTATGGACTCAGATAAGTTCGAGCCAGGTAATTTTTTCCTGACATACATCGGGTATGGCTCCTGCTCCGGCTGTGATGCTCTGTATAGTATTCAGAGCGATTATGGTGAAGTTCCGGCGGAACAGATCGTAAATGATCTCATGACTGTATGTAAAGACCTTGCCTGCCACGCGATTTTCCCGTTCAACATAGGCTGGCGCTATGAGAACAGATTCGCCCAGACTGACAGCAATCTCACAGTTGACTGGAAGCAGGCAGTATCCTACATGAATATGCAGGAATATAACGACCCTCTGGAGCGGAAGTCCGCCGAATGGAAAGAGGGTTGGTATGCCGCCAAGGAATTGATGATTGAATGCGTCAACGATATGGTTAACAAGAAACCGAACGGGTATGACGAAGAAGAGGGCGACGAATGAGCAGACGCCCGAAACACAAACAGCAGAAATGTTTCGCTGTCCCCCAGTGGCTCAAAATCTGCGATGGCTGTAAACGTACCGGCACAAAATGCCCGTACAGAGATAAATACCGCAACCTGCGACACACCAAAAAGGGTGACGAGCTGTACCACAGAAAGGACGACGAATGAAGATCATCCTGATTTCCGGAAAAGCCGGATCCGGCAAAGATGAGGCGGCGAAAATAGCTAAAAGGGTTCTTGAGAAGGAATACGGCAAACGCGCTCTGATCACCCATTTTGGAGGCCCGGTCAAATTTGTTGCAAAAGAATTCTTCGACTGGGACGAAGAAAAAGACGAAGAAGGCAGAAACCTCTTGCAGTGGATCGGAGAAAAGGGAAGAGAATACTATCCGACCCTGTGGGTGGACATCATTGCAGAGCTTCTGAACGCATTTTATGAAGAATGGGACTATGTCATTCTGGCGGATACAAGATATGTCAGCGAGATTCACGGTATGCAGCCAAACGGAACAGACAGGTGGACATCGCCCGTAACAAACGCCCGCATGGAATGCCAAACTCCCAGGCGGGAAATGACCGAAGAACAAAAGAACCACATAAGCGAAACCAACCTTGATACATATGACTTCGACTGGTACATCAATAACGACGATACCATCGAAACCCTTGAAGAAAACGTACGCATATTTTTGAGAAACATAGTAAAGGAGGAATGAAATGACGAGAACGATTGTAAAGAGAGACGGCCGTGAAGTACCGTTCCAGAAAGAAAAAATCCAGAACGCCATCCTGAAAGCAATGATTCATGGCAGCGGCGTCGTAAAGGATAAGATTGCAAGTGACATCGCCAACGAAATCGATGAAGAACTTCGGGAGAAAGAGCATATCACCATCTCGGAAGTAGAAGCTCTTGTGTATGGAAAGCTGATCGCCAAGAAACAAAAGACCACCGCTAAGGCGTATGAAGGATACAGAGCTGTCCGGGAATACCAAAGACAGCAGAATACCATCGACAATAAGGTGCTCGGGATCGTGGACGGCTCCAATAAGGATATGCTGTCTGAAAATTCCAATAAGAACGAATCCCTGATTTCCACCTGCCGGGATCTGGTAGCAGAGGAAGTGTCCAAGGATATTGGTTTGCGTATGATGCTTCCGCCCCATATCGCACAGGCCCATCAGGATGGCATTATCCATATTCACGATCTGGGTCATTACCTCAATAAATCCTTCAACTGCTGCCTCGTAAATCTGGAAGATATGCTCCAGAACGGCACTGTAATCAACGGCAAGCTGATCGAAAAGCCCCATAGCTTCCGCACAGCCTGCACCATCGCCACACAGATCATCGCTCAGGTAGCTTCCGCACAGTTTGGCGGACAGACCATCACGCTTTCTCATCTGGCGCCTTTCGTCAGAATCAGCGAAGAAAGAATTCGTGAAGAAGTTAAAGATGAATGCTGTGATCTTTGGGATGACAGCCTTGTTGACACAGACGGATTTAATAAGGTGGTCCAAAAACGTCTCGCCAAAGAACTGCGGGACGGCGTACAGACATTCCAGTACCAGATCAATACCCTGCAGACGTCTAATGGTCAGTCTCCCTTCCTTTCCGTATTCATGTATATCAGTGAAGACAAGGAGTACGAAAAAGAAACGGCAATGATCATCGAGGAATTCATTCGCCAGCGGATCCAGGGTATGAAAAACGAAGTCGGCGCATGGATTACCCCGGCATTCCCAAAGCTGTTGTATGTGCTGGACGAAAACAATATCCACGAAGACAGCGAATACTGGTATATCACAGAGCTTGCCGCTGAGTGCGTAGCAAAGCGCATGATGCCCGACTTCATTTCAGCAAAGCATATGCGACAGAACTACGAAGGCAACGTCTTCGGCTGTATGGGCTGTAGAGCATGGCTCTCTCCCTATAAAGGTGCCACCAATAACGAAGAAGGTATATACAAGTGGTATGGCCGCTTCAATATGGGCCTCACCTCTATCAATCTTGCTGACTGCGGTATGTCTGCACAGGGAAATATCGACGACTTCTGGAAGATCTTCGAGGAACGTCTGGAACTCTGCTATGAAAGCCTGATGCTCCGGTATGAAAAGCTGAAAGATGTTACGTCTGACGTTTCCCCGATCCACTGGCAGCACGGCGCAATCGCAAGACTTCCGAAACACACGCCGATCCTTCCTCTGCTGCAGGACGGATATTCCACAATTACGCTTGGGTACATCGGCGTATACGAATGTGTCAAGTCCCTTCTCGGCGTTTCTCATACAACGCCCGAGGGAGAAAAGCTGGCTCTCGAAATTGTAAAATACATGAAGTCCAAAGTTCTGGAATGGAAAAAGAGAACCGGCCTCGGTTTCGCTCTGTATGGAACCCCCAGCGAATCCCTGACAGAAAAGTTTGCTAAAGCCACCATCAGAAGATGGGGTACTGTAGACGGTACAGACGTAAGAAACTTCCTGACAAACAGTTACCATGTGTTTGTAGAGGAGAAAATCGACCCGTTTGAAAAACTGAAGTTCGAATCTCAGTTCCACCCCATCAGCAGCGGCGGATGCATCTCCTATATCGAAGCGGTAAACTTGACAGACAACATTCCTTCTGTTCTTTCCGTTATCAAGTTCATATACGAAAATATCCAGTATGCCGAGATCAATACAAAATCCGACTATTGTCAGGTGTGCGGCTTTGACGGCGAAATTCTGATTGACGATAATCTGGACTGGTATTGCCCGAACTGCGGCAATAGAGATAAAACCAGAATGAATGTTACCAGACGAACCTGTGGGTATTTGGGCGAAAATTTCTGGAACGAAGGCCGGACAGAAGAAATCAAAAACCGCTATGTCCACCTTGGAGCCGGTGACTGATATGAACTACCATAAGATCGAAAAAACATCAGTTGCCAACGGCCCCGGCGTTCGTGTTGTCCTTTGGGTAAGCGGCTGCAGCATACATTGCTGCGGCTGCCATAACCCGGAGACCTGGGACCCAAAAGGCGGAATGCTGTTCGATGATGCCGCAAAACAGGAACTGTTCGAATCGCTGAATCACGACTACATTCAGGGTATTACATTCTCAGGCGGACATCCTCTGGAACCGGAAAACATAGCGGAAGTCCATAGTCTTATTTTCGAAATCCTCAGACGGTTCCCCGAGAAAGACATATGGCTGTATACAGGATATACCCTCCCGACAGAATTCAGCCTCTGCGGCATATGGGAACAGCAGTTATGGGACATCATCTCAAACTGCGATGTAATTGTTGACGGCCCCTTTATTGAAGAACAGAAAGATCTGACCCTTCCGTATCGCGGCAGCAAAAATCAGAGAGTCATCTATATCCCCGACTCATACATAAAGGACGGCACGGTACATTGGTATGTTATCTCCGATGAAGAAATCCGTAAAGGAGACATATTCAGAAAATGAAAATGATTCTGAAACAATCCATACTTGCTGGTGCGATGGTCGGAATCGGCGTAGTGGTAAACAGTATTGCCGGCAATCCATATATCGGATCTATGCTGTTCTCCGTAGCACTTCTCGTTATTATTTGCTGTGATCTGAAACTGTACACCGGTAAAATCGGTTTTATCGGACAAATTCCCGTGCCGCATCTTGCCTGTATGCTCATTGGCAATCTCATTGGCGTACTGTTTCCCGTCCTGCTGCAGTATCCGGACGTTATAAGCATTCTGATAGAATCTGCAGCGACCAAATTTGCCAAAAGCCTACCGGAACTGTTCGCGGACGGCGTATTGTGCGGTGCCCTGATGTATGCCGCCGTAGCAAGCAAAGACAAAATCGCAACGGTCTTTTGTATCATGGCATTCATCCTGTCCGGGTATGAGCACTGCATCGCTTCTTTCCCGCATCTGATTCTGAATTTTTCCGTAAGCCATCTTGTCAAGTTCATAACGATCGTCGCAGCCAATTCTATAGGTTCCATCCTGTTTGGAATGCTTTGTAAAAAGGAGACCGAATAATGCCTGTCTATAAAAATATCCCGAACGAAGACCTCCCGGAATGCAGATGCGGATTCAAACAAGAGCCGGTTTGGTTCATCGAAGAAGAGCGAGATTCCCATAATGCATTGACCGGAAGAACAAGAAGGGCAGTATCTCATTTTGAATGCCCGAACTGCGGCAGAAGATCCATCTGCGACGACTCGTTTGATGGCGATTGGCATTAATAATGTGAGGTATAATCCCATGTCTGACCATATTCCAACTGACATCCTTCTCAAAGAACTGAACTCTCTGTCTGCCAGACTCGATACATACATGACCGACAAAAAGAAAAACGGCATAACGGTATATTTCACCCAGCGTTGCATGAACCACTTCATGGAAAAACTGATTGAATTCATAACCGATCTCGCCGAAACATACGGAGACTGAAATGCTCATCCACTATTCCCAAACCTTCTACATGAAGGGCACCATCGAAAGAAATATCTCCCGCATCCCCTTCCGCAAAAAATGGGAAACGCAGGAGGAAGAAATGTGGTTCCACGCAACCGGCGTCCTCGACGAAACCGAACTGCCGGCAAAGCTTGAGGATATCACCACCCGTCTGCAGATCGAAGATCCCGAAACCATGCAGAAAATAAACGATCGCTTCGAACATCCAAACGGCAGAAACTTCAGCGGCTGGCATTACAGCAGAACCGGCGCCCTGAGAACTGAATACATCAAAGACTGGGATATGCATAAGGCATTCTCTGTCCTCACCGCTGAAGAATACGGCAGACTCCTGCGTGAAATAACCGCCACCCCGGAGGTGTGAATGGAAATCATCAAACCCGGCGACCCCGAAGCCTTAAAAGAAATCAAATACTTTGTCTGTAACCGATGCGGCTGTGAATGGAAGGCCGATAATAGCGAATATGAACTCTGGTCAAATCAGCTTGAGGGCACATTCTATACGATGGAATGCCCCTGTTGCAAAACAGTCGTATTTAAGAGCATTTATGACCACAACTGAAAGGAACCCAAAATGAAGAAACTCATTCTCCCCATCCTCGCCGCAATGCTGCTTATGACATCCTGTAATATGTCCCTCGGCCCCGGCAGCTATAACTTCAAAAGGGTGCACGTTGACGGCGCACATATCAGTCAGTGCATCACAGTCGAAAAGTGGTACGATTGTGATTCCGGAATCGAAGTAAAGACAAAGGAAGCCGGTGCCATCTTTCTGTCCGAAGGCACATATATCCTGGTCGAAGAAACCTGCCCGTTCTGCCGGGCAATCAACTGAGTCAAAGGAGAAAAAGGAATGAAAAGAACCCTGATCGTAATCGATATGCAGAACGATTTTGTTACCGGCCCTCTGGGAACCGAAGAAGCAAAAGCCATTGTTCCGCAGATCAAAGCCAAGATCGACGCATACAGATCCACCGGAGATGAAGTCATCTTCACCCGAGACACCCACACCGAAGACTACATGAGCACACCCGAGGGCAAACACCTCCCCGTTCCCCATTGCATCCACAACACAGAAGGCTGGGAGGTTATCCCCGAACTGGATATTCCCGAATGCGAGCACATCGACAAACCTACATTCGGCTGGCCGTTCTGGACGCATACTGAATCTCCGTATGAAAATGACAGCGACGAAACGTATTTCTACCGTGATCTGGAAGAAATCGAGCTTGTTGGTGTATGTACCGATATCTGCGTGGCATCCAACGCCCTGATCCTGAAGGCAATGTACCCGTGGGCAGAGATCACCGTAGACGCCAGCTGCTGCGCCGGAGTTACCCCGGAAACCCATAAGGCGGCACTGACCGTCATGAAGTCCTGTCAGATCAACGTAATCAATGAGGAGAACTAAATGATCTATCTGAACGACACTCTGATCGAAGAAAAATCCTTCCCGGATGGCACCCCACTGATCAAGTTTGATTGGGACTGGTTTTATACCAAGTCCCAGCTCGGATTCGATAACAATTCCATCACATGGAAGTACGATAATGATGGCGAACTGTTCCGACTGGTCTGCCTGAGAAAACACCTGCGTAATGTCCCTATGGATCTGTATCTGCCTTATGTACCCAATGCAAGACAGGATCGTGTAAGAGGGCAGGACGATGTATTTACTCTGAAATATTTTGCAGAGGAGATCAATTCTCTTGGTTTCAAAAGAGTATTTTGCATGGACGCGCATTCGGATGTAGCTCCGGCATTGATCGATAATTTCCATGCAATGAGTCCGGTCAAGTATATAGAAAAAGCTATCAACGGATGTTCTGATACGCCCATCCTCTTTTATCCGGACACCGGATCCGCAAAGCGCTACTCTGATATGCTAATTCTGCCATATGCTTGTGGTATCAAGCATAGAGCTAAAACCGGCGACATCGAGTCTCTGACCGTATCTGATAACGGCATTGACCTGCAGGGTAAAACCATCCTGATCGTAGACGACATCTGTAGCCGCGGCGGCACATTCCTTCGCAGCGCAAAGAAACTGAAAGAACTGGGCGTCGATAAGATCTACCTGTACATCACCCACTGCGAAAACACCATCCTCGAAGGCGATCTTCTGACCAGCGGCCTGATCGAACGTGTCTTCACCACCGACAGTATCTTCCGCAAATCCCACGAAAAAATCGAGGTGTTCCAGATATGACAAATCCAATGCTGTTAATCGATTTTTACAAAGCGGTACATGCCGAAATGCTCCCGCAGAACATCACAAAATCCGTTTCCTATTTCACGCCCCGTATGAGCCGTGTGGAACGCTGGCCGGAAGTAGTCATGTTCGGACTGCAGGGATTCATTAAGACCTACCTGATCGATTATTTCAACGAAAATTTTTTCAACCGTGCATTGCCCGGCGTCCTGCACGAATATACCCGGATCATGGATAATGCTCTCGGCGAGGGGACATACAATTGCCACAAAATCGAAGCTCTGCACAATCTCGGCTATCTTCCCATCGAAATCGTAGCTCTCCCCGAAGGAACCCTCGTTCCCATGCACGTCCCCATGTTCGGCATCACCAATACTGACCAGAATTTTGCATGGCTGCCGCAGGCACTGGAAAGCCTGATCTCCGCCGAAATGTGGCACCCCATGATCGCCGCCACCGTCGGATATACCTATCGCCAAATCGTAAATAAATATTATGGCCTGACCTGTGATAGAAACACTCCCAGAGCCAAAGCCCTTGGCAATTTCGATTTTCGCGGAGAAGAATGTCTGCAGTCTGCCGTTAAAGCAGGTGCCGGATGGTGTCTGTCCTTCCTGAATACGGCTACAGTTCCTACAATCCCGTATCTGGAGCAGATGTATTACTGCGACTGCGAAAAGGAACCCGTAGCATTCGGCTCTCCTTCTACAGAACACTCCGTTATGTGCAGCAATTATGCCGTAGACGGAGATGAAATCACACTCCTGCGCCGCCTCCTGACGGAAATCTACCCCAATACCAGCTTCTCCGCCGTCCTCGATTCCTATGACTACTGGAACGTCATCGACAACATCCTCCCGCAGCTGAAACCGGAAATCATGGCCCACAACGGCTGTATGCTCATGCGCGGTGATTCCGGCGACTGCGTGGAAGTGGTCACCAAGACCGTATTCAAGCTGTGGGAACAGTTCGGCGGCACCATCAACAGTAAGGGCTATAAAGTCCTCGATCCCCACGTAAAAGCCATCTACGGCGACAGCATCACAGTCCAGCGCTGCGAAAAGATCTACCAGATCCTCATGGAAAACGGTTTCGCCTGTTCCAACGTAGTTCTCGGGGTCGGCAGTTTCTCTTTCCAGTGTATCGAAGAAGACGGCATTCTCAAACCCTTCACCAGAGACACATTCAGCTCCTGCATCAAAGCTACATACTGCGAAATCGACGGCAAACCGTATCCTATCTTCAAGAACCCCAAGGACGGTGGCTTCAAGAAATCCCAGAAAGGCTGCTGCGTAGTAACCAGAGACCATAACGGAAACCTGTTTCATGTAGACGGCAGAACATGGGAAGAAGCGGTAAACGACCCTTGCAATCTTCTCCAGCCCGTATTCCGCGACGGCAAAATCCTGAACGAACAGTCCCTGCAGGAAATCCGAAACCGACTCCACGGAGGTAATTTTTGATGATCAAACACATCCAATGTAACATCTTCGACTCCGGCGCAGACATAATCTGCCATCAGGTCAACTGCAAAGGCGAAATGAACAGCGGAATCGCAAAACAGGTAAAGGAAAGATATCCTTGGGTTTTTGCTCAGTACGCAAAAGAGTGTGAAATGTTTTCCGTTCGCAAGCTTATGGGAACTGTACAGGCTGTCTATATCGACTTATCTCATGTAATCCTTAATATGTATGCACAGATGGACTACGGATATGATGGAAAATGTTATACGGCTTATGACTGTCTGGAAGAATGTATGCAGGCAGCCAGAGACGCCTATCCGAATAATACCATCGCTATCCCATACCTCATGGGGTGCCACAGAGGCGGCGGCGACTGGAACAAAGTAAACCAGATCATCGAAGAAGTCTTCTCCGATTACCCCGGCACCGTCCTGATCTGCGAATACAACGGCGAGCCCAAACCCTTTGATCCCGTACAGGTAAAGAACGACCTTGTTGACTGGATCCGTAAATGGTTCGCCGAAAATGGCCCCGACTGCAGCGCTGTTGTTGGCCTGTCCGGCGGAAAGGACTCCACCGTAGTAGCCGCTCTGTGCAAAGAAGCCCTCGGCAAAGACCGTGTAATCGGCGTCATGATGCCAAACGGCGTCCAGTCCGATATCGCAGACGCTAAGTGGGCAGCAGATTTTCTCGATATCAAAGCGGTAGAAATCAATATTGCAAGCATGATTTCTGCCATCAATGGGAATATCTTGTACGGAATCTATAATCAGGAATCGTACGCCGCTATAAGCGAAAACGAAGCTCTCAGGGAATTCTGGGGTTCTGTAACGGAGACCAATCAAAGCCGCATCAACCTCCCACCCCGCATCCGTATGACCACCCTGTATGCCATAGCCCAGATGCTCCCAACCGGCGGCAGAGTAGCCAACACCTGCAACCTCTCCGAGGACCACATTGGGTACAGTACCCGCTGGGGGGACTCAGTAGGGGACTTCGCACCTCTCGCTAACCTCACTTCCGAAGAAGTAGTAGCCATCGGCGACGTTCTCGGTCTTCCGGAAGAACTGACCCATAAAACCCCGTCCGACGGTCTCTGCGGCAAAACCGACGAAGATAACTTCGGCTTCACCTACGCTGTCCTGAACAAATATATCCGCACCGGTATCTGCGAGGATAAGGTAATCAAAGCCAAGATTGACGCCCTCCACCAGCGCAACTTGTTCAAGCTGAAACCGATCCCGGCATTCCCGTATAAGGTGGCCGCATGACAAAAATCATTATGTGTCCAGACTGCAACGGGCACGGCATTATCTCCGAATGTACAGAATACAGCATCTCCGGCATAGCCTGCGAAAAGTGTTTTGGAAGAGGAACAATAGAAGTCCTAATGGATACAGCAGATCACATTCGCCGTATGGACTACAAAGAACTTGCCAATCTCCTACTTGATTTCTATTTGTCCGGAATGGAGGACGCCTCGGCAAGGCTGAACGTACAAGAAAAGATGGAAGAGTTCGTGCAGTGGCTAAAAAGAACCGACATATACGGATAAACTACAAAAGAACGGGGATAGCCCCGCAAGGAAATAAATGAAAGAAACATTCATCCAAATCTACAAAGAAAACATCCGCCGGGAAGGAGCAGACAAGCTCCTGTCCTGGCTGGAAACCACCGACTTTTTCACCGCCCCTGCCAGCACAAAATACCACCTGTCCAGAGAGGGCGGCCTGTGTGAACACAGTGTCAACGTATATCATCGTCTGCGCCAGCTGTACAGCACCGAAAAAAGAATCAGTCAGATGAAGGAAATCGGAGTCCAGTACGACGGCACACTGACCGAAGCTGAAGAGGAATCCATCGCCATCTGCAGCCTGCTGCACGACCTGTGCAAGGTGAACTTCTATGAGGTCGAATACCGCAATAAGAAAAACGAGGAAACCGGCCAGTGGGAGAAAGTCCCCCAGTACATCATCAACGATAAACTCCCCTACGGCCACGGAGAAAAATCCGTATACATAATTTCCGGCTTTATGAAACTGACGAGAGAAGAAGCCATGGCAATCCGCTTCCATATGGGACTGGCCCAGGAGGGCGAAATCCGCGACTGTGGCAAAGCCTTCGAGATGTATCCTATGGCGTTCCTGACCCACATGGCTGATATGCAGGCAACATACTTAGACGAAGTAGAAAACTAAAGGAGAATATACATATGCAGATCAAGATCAAATACTTCAACGAAGACGCACCCAGACTCACATACGTGGGCAACGAAGAAAAATCTAACTGGATCGACCTCTATACCGATGCCGAGGTCACCATGCAGAAAGGCTCCTATGCCGAAATCCCCCTGGGTATCGCCATGGAACTGCCCACCGGATATGAAGCTATCGTAGCCCCCAGAAGCAGCATCTTCAAGAATTTCGGTATCCGCCAGGCCAACAGCATCGGCGTCATCGACACCGGATACTGCGGCCCCAATGACCAGTGGATGCTCCCCTGCGTGGCCGACAGAGATACGAAAATTCCGAAGCATTCCCGCATCTGTCAGTTTCGTATCCAGAAGCGCCAGCCGTCTGTCGAATTCGTAGAAGACAGCCTTGAAAAAAATGAGGATAGAGGCGGCCTCGGTTCCACAGGAGTGTGAATATGCGAAATGGAATTAGGGTAAAACTGGACTGGAAAACCATAAGCACACTTCAGGGATTTGAAGACCTCAGAGAAGAATATAAGCAGTTCGTCCTGAACAATAAGGACACCGTGTTCATCACTACAAGAGATAAGTACAGAAAGAAGAACTCTCCCATGATCTCCCTTCTGTACGAGGACGGCACCCCGGCCGGCACATGGCTGTTTACCGAAAACCATCTGATCGAAGTGTAGGAGGGAACTATGGAAGTACCCATCTGGGAGAAATACACCCTGACAATAGAAGAAGCCGCTGCCTACTTCCGAGTCGGCGAAAATAAACTCAGAAACCTGGTCAACGACAACAGAAATGCCCCGTATATCCTCTGGAATGGAAACCGTCCGCAGATCAAAAGGCGACTGTTCGAGGACTTCATAGATAAACTCGAAGTGATTTAATTCTCAAAGATACTTGAATACAAAGGCCCGATATGATATAATGATTATGTTGTATTGGGCCTTTTCTGAAAGGAGAAGGCAATGTCGGAAAAAAGACGAGACTCCAAAGGCAGAATTCTGCGGGACGGTGAATCACAAAGAAAAGACGGGAGGTATGAATACAGGTACACAGATAAAAATGGAAATCGCCACAGCATCTATAGCTGGAAATTGGTAGAGACCGATAAGCTGCCGGATGGCAGAAAAAAATGTGTATCTCTGCGAGAACAGATCAAGAAGATCGAAGCGGACGCGTATGATGGCATCGATGTGTACGATACAAGAGGTGCTACGGTAGATATGTGCTTTGAGCGATATATAGGATTGGCAAAAGGCATTAAGGAAAACACCAGACAAACCTATATGTCTTTATACAATAAGCATATCCGGCCGGTTCTCGGAAACCGGAAAATTGCCGATGTGCGCTATTCCGACGTCCAAAAATTCTATCAGGACTTGCTGTATGACGGGGATCTGAAAATCAATACTGTCGAGAGTATAAATGGAGTTCTGACCCCTGTGTTTTCTCTGGCTGTCAAAGATATGCTGATCCGTAGCAGCCCCACAAAAGGTGCATTCCGCCAAGTCAAAAAACAAAGCGGATTGAAACAGGAAAAGAGAAAGCCTCTGTCCGTCCGGGAACAGGATATTTTCCTGCGGTATATTTCAAATACCCCCAAATACCGTAAATGGTATTCTCTGTTTTGTTTTCTGTTCGGAACCGGATGCCGAATCGGCGAAGCTCTGGCTCTGCAGTGGGACGATTGTGATTTCGATGATCATATGATCCATGTACGGCATACGCTGGCAAGATACAAAAACAGCGACGGCATACCGGAAAAACATATCGGAACGCCAAAGACCGACTGTGGAGTCCGTAGTATCCCTATGCGTCCGGATGTAAAAGCCGCGCTTATGGAAACCCTTAGAATGAGAATAGATGAGAATATCATATCTCAGGAAATCGACGGATATTCCAATTTTGTTTTTGTGGGTATCCGTGGCAATGCTCTGGATGTGAGCACGGTAGAAGCGGCTATGAAAAGCATCGTAAAGACCTATAACAAAACCGAGGAGTATATGGCAGAACGCGAAAAACGCGAGCCTGTATATTTACCGGTATTTACCCCGCATATCATAAGACACACATTCTGTACAAGGCTGTGTGAAGCCGATGTAAATCTGAAGGTGATCCAAGAAATTATGGGCCACAATGATATCACAACCACAATGAATATCTATACGGACGTTTCAAGCGAATATAAGAAAACCGCTTTTGAAAACGACGGTATGAATATGATATTCCAAAGCGGTAGTGAATATGCATAAAATCGGAATTTACGCCAAATTTTACGCCAAAACATCAGAACGATATAACAAGTTATAAGTAAAAACTCCACAAATCAACTCACTCAATTTTGTGGAAAACAGCACAAAACAACCTTTTAATACCTTTTATATCCTCTATATATTTATGCATTGACATAAATGATAATATTTCTCACCTCATGAGAAAAAGGGAGCAAACAAGAGAAAAAACGAGAAAACAAAAGCTCGAAACGCATATCTTGTATAATGACATCGGTTTTACGCCACAGTTACGACAAACGATGTATAAGGCCCAATTACAACAACTCCCATCACATATGGGAGCATACATAGGAGCAGCCATGTCCAACTTGAATAGCTATAAAAAAGGCACACCCACCTAAGCCGACCGAAGTCAGCCGAAGTGAAGTGTGCCTTTTTTATACTTACTCAAATCGAAATTTCATATCCAGTAAACGCCGCAATCACAGGGGAAGAAATTCCCCGTTCCAGCAGTTTCTCCCGCAGCTCCATACCAAACGCCAGCTTATCATCCTGATCCCCGTGAACCAGACACAGCTTCCCGTACCGGAGACCGGAATAATACTGCATTAGCTCCGAACGACAGGCATGAGAACTAAAACTGAACAGGGAAGTGATCTTAGCACGGTTCGGTACGTTTCTGCCCTCAACCTGCAGCGTAGGATTCTTACTGCTTCCTTCCTTGATTTTTGCTGCAAGACTGCCTTCCGCGCTGTATCCGCAAAAGCAAATATGATTCTGTTCAGATGCCAGCAGATTTTTAACCCATACAACAGACCGCCCATTCGTACACATCCCGCTGGATGCCAGAATGATCATCGGCCCCTTGGATTTCTGATGCTCTATGCTTTCTTCCCAGGCGGTAGTAAACCGTATGTTGTCCCATTTCATTACCTTGTCCCAGAGCTCTCTGCCGCAAGGGATTAGGTCTTCCCACATCTGGCATACGGAAATACCAAGCGGCGTGTCCACAACAATAGGAATCTTGAAATCCGGATTATCCCCAAAAACCTCATAGAGAACTGTTAGGATAACCTGTAACCGATCAAGTGCAAAAACAGGGAATAGCACCTTGCCGCCGGATTCCAAACAGGTTTCCTTGACGATTGTACGAATCTTCTCCTTGTCTTTTTCTCTGTCTCGTACCTGATGTACCCGTTGGTCTCCGGCATAGGTAGATTCGCCAATTACCAGATCGATATGCCCCTGCGGATACGCAAACGGTTCCACATAGAGCTTGTCAATGGATGGAGAACCGATGTCTCCCGTATACAGAATTCTCTTCGGCGCCCCATTCTCAACCTGAAATTCCAGATAGATCTGCGCAGCGTTCACAATGTGATGCGCCGGATAAAACCTGAAAGACATTCCGCCAAGATCAATATCTTCTCCAAACGGAAACTCCTCCATGTGTTCCATGCATTCCGCAATGTCGTCTTCGGTGTAAAGCGGATAGGCTTTCATCTTATAGATCTTCTTCAGTTTCTCCGCATCCGCCGCCATGATCTTTGCCGAGTCTTTCAACATCAAGTGGATCAGATCTTTGTTGCCGGAAGGTACAATAATTTTCGCCGTACAGCCCCGACGGTACAGTTCCGGGAGAGCGCCGCAGTGGTCAATGTTCGCATGAGATATAAAGATGTAGTCTAACTTTCTCGGCCGGACTTCTTTGATTCTCGTGTGGTTTACTTTGTAGTTTTCTATAGGATTTTGATCCTGATAGAGGCCGTAATCCAGAAGGATAGTGTGATTTTCTGACGTTACCTGATAACAGCTCTGCGTAACATCCGTGGCAGAACGTCCCAGAAATTCCACTTTGATCTTCTTCATTCCTCGTCTTCCTCCTCATCATCAAGGTCATCCGGCGCAACAAATCCGATAGCGTGTGTAACAACCCCGTCTTCCTTTTCCAGCTCCGCCGCATCTTTCGCCATAATAACCGACATCTTTGTCACCGCCAGATTTACAGCCGTTTCGACAATACTGGCACAATACGTCAGCGCAGGATAAATCAGAGCCCCAAATACCATACCGCCGATAAAGTTTTTCATAATACATCTTCTCCTTTGATTGCCACAGTTTGGTGTTCATTTGCCAGAAGCACCCGGTCATACGTAACACTGATTACCGTATATTCCTTCCCGTATACATAACGAGGAAGCGGATACCCCATATAATTTTTCGCCCCGTCCCGTATCCGTACTTTGCCGGAAACATCCACAGGCTCCCAGGCGGAAGAGACTGTTTCCAGACGGAGATCGCCGCACCGGACAGCAGCAATCGCCAGATTACCAATGCCGATAACATAAAGACCGTTGTCCAGATCCGCTACAATCTCATAGTATTGTCTGTTTACCGGAAACCGCCCTCCAACGCTATTTCGGCCATAAAGAGCCCCTCCGATATCCTCTGCTTTTACAGAGACAATGTCGCCAATTTCAAACATATGCAATAAAAAAGGAGCGGCAAAGCGCTCCTGTCCTTTCATTCGTATCCCCGCACGTCTTCCGCAAACGTGTGGTTCTTAACGTGCCGTTCGTATGCTTCCTCGATGATGTGGTAGTTGATGTCGATCTCGCCATTGGTCATTCCTCGATCTTCCAGAAAACTTTCGTACCGCTCATAAATCTTGAAAATCCGCTTGAATTCCTCCCGCGATACAATCACATCGTCCCGGCCAACTTTTGTGGCAAAATCAATGATCCGGTCTCGGGATGTCTGCACAAACATCTCTTCCGTAACCTTCGTGTTGTCCTGCAGAGCCTGTGTAACCATGTCCAGCTTCCCGTTGATTTCCGAGATAGATCCATCATAAACATCAGCTCGGTCGTTCACCCATTTCATCCATGAGTTCCGCTTTTCAATGTTGTCAGCGCTGTAGTGTGCATTCACATCCGCAAGGAGCTGCCGGACTTCCGCAAGCATCAGCTTGGATTCTTCTTTTTCCTGCCGTCTCTTCCGGAAATACCCCCAGATATTCATGACCATCGGTACAGCTTTTCCTTTGATGTCGAGGATTAACCCGATGATTTGCATAAAGAAAAAAGCTGCGACAAGACAGACTGCCACAGTCCCGGGTAACCCCAAATATTCAATGTATGTTATCATTCCGCCACCTTCGCCTTTCTGCGGTTTGTGTTTCAGTTTTCATATGCCCTCCATAAATCGTAAAATCGCCGCAGCAGGATTAAAAGCTCTTCCCGCCGGATCGTTTCTTTCATATTGAATTCTCCCGTGTCGCTTTGCAGAATCCCCCGCCGGATTGCCCATTCCGTAGTTTCCCGTAAAGGAACAGCAGGCCTTCCTCCTTTGACATATCGAATGGGAACCGTGCTGAATACCTCAGAAAACAGAGCTTCCGGCTTCACCAAAGCAGAACGGAATACTTCCTCTTCGAATCCTCTGGAAGACATGGGCCTGTGTTGCCAAAGGACTGTGTTCTTTCGAATAAGAGCAGGCAAAGAATCGAAATCTCCGCCAGAGTAAGGTAGCCAGATAGCATATTTCATGAAACGCAGCTTTTCCAGTGCTTCCAGTGGCGCATGGACGATCGACTTGTACCCGGCAGTTTCAACGATCCCTGTGAAAATATCCACAAGAAAATCTGTCTCCTCGATGTCGTCCCAGTCTGGTACAACAACACCACAGTAAAAATTGATCATGATCCCCGCCTGCCGGATAACCTCCAGAAAGCCATCTGCCTGCAGCTTTGCTTCCTCCGGAGTGGTAGCAGTCAGATAGTGATAAGCGCCAACCCGCAAACCGTTCAGATATGCTTCTCGTACATTCTGAAGAAAGGCCGGGTCAGGAATAAAGTCTCCGTTATCCCCACCCTCCGTAGCTTTAACCATAGCAAACAACACCTGCGTGGTTTTCACTAAGTCCCAACCGACAGATCCGTCCTCTGCGCAGACATCAATTCCACCGATGAAAGAATCAGGTCTGCGCATCAGGTACCTCTTTTACAGAAGGATTTACCTGCTTGGACATGATACAGAGTACGTCAATCATGTTTCCAATTACCTTGAGATCAATCTCATAGTCGATGTGAGACGCTGCCAGCTCAATATTTTCCAGGATCCATTCCTTCCGTTCGGGGCCGGTAGCAAACATCTTTTCCGCATCTGCCATCATGTCCGTCAGAAGCTCCATGATATCCGCCCAGTTCTTTTCACGAACAGCGTTCTTTACATACTTAACAAGCTGAACTGCCAGCGGTACACAAGTGAGAATCCCCGCAACCACCGTAATGATCAGCTCCATAATGTCTTTGATTTCCATATGTTATCCTTTCTTGCTGAGAAGGTCATAAAGACCTTTGATGTATTGAATCGCTTCCTGCCGGGTGCAGACTTTCTGCAAATGAATGTTGTGCCGCTCGTCTTCCTTCAGGATGCCATTACGATAGGCCCAGGTCACAGAATCCCGTCCGTAAACCCCGGCCTCATTGTCCTTGTTAATTCCTTTCTTGTAAGGCATTACTCAATTTCCTCTACCTTTTCCTCTTCCACAGGAGCTTCCAGTTCAATCACCTGTTCCTGCTCCTTTGTAGTCCCGTTTAACCGGCTCCCATACTTACTGATATTCTCAATCGTCTTCGTTCCCAGATATCCAAGAACCGACCCAACGATCACATCTGTTATAGTAGCCGACAACGTCTCCGCAATAGCAATCTTGTCAAACCAAGCCAGCACATACGAACACCACATCATCAGCATCCCATTTACCAGCACGATCATCATGACGACCTTGGAAAACTCAATCTTTCTCTGTAAAGCCTTCCTTCGTTTCCGTAGAATCTTCACAGCTTTGGTGGTCACCTTTTTTCGTTTCTTCTCTCTATCCATAATTACTCCCGCCGGATTCCCGGCAAAAACAAAAAAGCCGCCCGAAGGCGACTCTTATTTTAAGCACATAAATAACACACCGGCTATTATTGCAAGCAAAACTAATAATATTGGCTTCCAGTTACTCCGAAAGCTTTGTTCGTGATTCAGCACAAACAGCACCATTCCGGAAAACATAGATACAGCAGAGACATAACCAAATGCAACATGAAGAATATCCGACGGCGAAACAGCATTCATGTTTACCGTATTGAAAAGAAATGATAACATGGACAGAATAATAGTAAATGTCACTATCATTCTGGATTCATAAGAAGAAAACTCTTCTTTGAACTTTTTGAATTGTTCCGAAAAATTCTTTGTTTCTTCGGCAACCTTCAAACCTTCTTCAAGCCAGTCTGTAATAAAGACGTTTCTTTGCTTGCGGAGTTTTGCTGCCACGTTCTCAATCTTTAATATATCAGCATCGTCTGATACACTATTCTTCAGGTTATCAAGTATTTCAAGATATCCGTCATGCACTTCCAAATACTGAGATGTTCTGTATCTCCAATTTGCGGATTCTTCATTTAAAACGAATTGATTAACGCTTCTTAGAAGATTTTTCTGCTCTGCTGTCATCTGTCTTCCTCACAATTACCTGCGGGTGATAAATATACTTTGCCCCAGTTGGATATGTCCGTCTCGGCTTGAGCTGAGATGGTGAAACATCATCCATGAGCACGATGTTCATTGGATGATTAAACCGGCGTGTTCTTCTCAGCTTTTGCAATCGCAACTTCTGAGCGCGGGTAAGCACATTTCCATACTCATATAAAAACTGCGGTATATCAACACTGTCCGCCGGAATCCGTATGGAAGTCGCCAGCTTGGACGGCATGAACCCACGTTTACTCCTATGTCGATCAACTTCAATCATTTCGTACTTCGGCTGCCGTCTCGATTTAAATAATTTGTTCACAAGATACGACCTCACAAACAGTATTAGTTTTCTTACCATAGTATACCACACATTTATTACATAAGTATGAACGCCAATCAGATCACCACAATCGTATTCACCTGTCTCGATCCAGCGGTAGTCTTCACCGTCTTACCATTCTTCCAGTAATAGCTCCCGCCGCCGTCAATACAGATAATATCATCAAACTGCTCGTCCCGAACTTTCTTCCAAAACTCCATCCCGTAGATATAGTTCTTAGTAGAAGTCTTCCCGGTAATCAGCCAGATTTCTCCATCTCTGACTCCCAGCCAGCTCCGATATGTAGCATACATACAGGACGTGTCCCATCCCTGCTTCTGCACATAATTATAGTAGTCTACGTCATCCCCGTTTCGCACGGTCGGCACACCGGAGATCGCATACTTCGCATCTGCCGGAACCTTGTTTACATCATCAATGTACGGATCCCCCTTCGCCGGAACAATCAACGTAGATACATTCATTCCATGGAACTGTGCAGACTGATTCTCATTACAATCATACCGCAGCTTCCCGTTCTGAACGTGCTGGCCGATATACTTCTGCGCCGCAAAAGGAACTACTCCAATATCGCAGACCAGATTTCCAACCGGCAGCGTAAAGAACACACCATTCGCATCTCTATAAGAAGCGAAAAAACCGCCATTTGCATATCTCTGATAGTTCCCAGTTCGCTTGCTGGCGTCATGGTATTTTACAGCAAAGTTGTCTGCCCGGATAAAGTCGAGTCCATTCCGGGTGTAGCTTGCCGGATACGTCACAGCCGGAACAGAAGAGAGGGAAGTACAAGCACCAACAGCATTCTTGATCCCAAGATAAGCCGCCGTATCCAGCTTTGTCCCCGCTTTGTTCCGCACTTCAAAATGCAGATGTTGTCCGGTAACATTCCCCGTCGTACCTTCCATACCAATCGGCTGCCCAGCCTTTACTGTCTGCCCCGCTACAACAAGCGCTTTGTTCAGATGGCAATAATACTCCTTTGTGCCATCAGTCTTTTCAATGCGGACATACAGCCCCCACTGCCATGTAGAACCACCGGCAGATTTGAGAACCTGCCCAGCCCAAGCCACTTTGCCGGAAGAAACTGCGCAAATCGTTTTGTCGGTTCCTACGAAGTCAATACCAGGATGCCATTCTGTAGAGTTGCCGCCAAACGGATCTTTTCTCCAACCATAGGGCGAAGTGATCCGAACCGGCACCCCCGCTTTGTAAGGAATTCCCATACGTTACCTCCTATTCTTCTCCGCAGTACAAACAAACGCCATCCACAAACCGGTGCGGCTTCGCTGCAAACCCGGCCAACTGATCATTCCAACACTCAATACAATAGTGTCTCACAGAATGAATCTTTTTCGTCCACGGCTCATACTTTATAATGTACGGCTGATCCGCCTGACAAGTATGACACCAAGACGCCGGATACACATAATAGATCATATTGTTACGTGAACGAATTCCATAGGTTTGCAGAGCAGTTTGTTCCGCAGAGACTCCGACAATAAAAAAGACAGCAATAATCGCTGCCATCAGAATCATAAATATTCGTTTCATAATCCTCCAATGGGCGGTTTTAAGGTCTCCGCCCAAGACCGGTTATTTTATTCAGAAACAACTTCCCAAAGTGTTTCAGTGCCAACTGCACCGGGTTCCCATACGTTATTGTCTACAAGGCTCACGTATACAACCCCATTATGTACAACCTTGTCCCCGATCATATACGGATTGGTAGAATCAGGCTGTTCCCATTCCGGAACCACATTTGCATCCGGAATCAGCACCTTTGCAAACAGGCTTGCAGACACATCAGGTGTCCAATCTGCCTGAATAGTATGAGGCTGAAGCACTCTGTAAAGCACACCATCATACTGACACCGGAACCCGGCATCTACGTCATCCTGAGTGAACACATATTCCTGTGCCAGAAGATCCGTCCACAGAGCAAACAAAGTTGTTCCGACAATAGCATCTTTATCACCCAGAGAATGCATGGCCTTCTCGATCAGATCTCTCAGTTCTACCAGCTCGTCCATCGTGTAAACTTTTCCCTTGATAGTAATCATTCTGCGCTACCTCCTACCATGATGTCAATAGCGTTCTGCAGCTCGGCATTTTCAGCCTGTGCAGTTTCCAGATTGGTGCTCAGTTTTGCATTGGAAGCTTCCAGTTCTTCAATCTTCTGTTCGTCTGGCGTGATCTTACCAACAGATACAGAAAGACTCTTCAGAGTGTTGTATCCTTCGTGAACACCTAAAACATTCCCTTCATTGTCCAGAATCTCAAAACTGCCGGACATAAGAACAGACAGATCCGCCGCAGTGATCTCGTCTGCAAAATCAAATCGCAGTGCCGGATACGACTTGCCATTCCGCTTCATCGTATCACTGACAACGGATTTGACATTCACAATTTTTTCTCCATTACGAATTACCATATGTACCTCCTTAGCTTATCCGATCTTTGCGCCGACTAACCCCGCAATATACCGCAAATCCAAAATCGGCGCATTATACCACGCATGGTTCCAGAGCCAATAATCGTCATATTCCTCTTTTTTATATTTCTGACACAGCTTGTCTTCCCAGACCTTGTCCCATCGAGCCTGATAGTTCTCATCTCTCTTGGCAAGCGTAGCCATAATTGCCTGTGTCAGCTTTCCTCTTTCCAGGCCACATCCGTCTGTATCCAAAGCAAAATGCTGATGTGCATTCTCGCTGGTGGCATAGCAAAGCGGCTTGCCGTCATGGAAAAGAATGTTGTTTTCCAGCTCACAGATTGTAAGTGCCGGAAGGTTGATTTCGCCGGAGATGGAAGTCCCCTTGAACCGGCGATGAATTATGTATCTCATTGATTGTCTCTCCTTTTGCTCGTTGATTGAATTATACACAGAATGCTGGGGCTACGCCAAGAGAGCAGGTAGCATTCAAAAAATTCTCACGTCCGTTTAAGTGCATAACACAAAAGGTATTTGTAGAGTCTGCGTACACAGACCGAAGTGACCACATTGCTTCAGAGCCAGTAGAAGAATGTCGATAACGAACTTTGCTGTTTCCGGCAGAGTAATAACTGTACTGTGCCTGATAATTATACTCATAACTGTTTGCATAAGTTCTGGAACCGAAAAGCTCCCACTCTGAAAGCAAGAAAAATGTATCTGTTGTAGCTCTCACATTAGTTACTGTATTAGAACCTTCGCCCATGTTATCAGAATATTTTGTCACCGTCTTTAGAACGCTCTGTAACTCTGAAGGCATGGCACTCTGAAAGGCTGGCATTATATTTTTTCGCATATTGCTTGCACTCCAACCTCCAGAGTTACTATCAGAAGTTCTCATATTAAACCATGAACCAGAAGTTTTATAATCACCATATCCACCATCAACAAATGCAATATGTGTTCCACCAGACAATGCCGTATATCCAAACTGGAAATGGATCCGGTTAGAGCCTTCTCTGGAACTATTATGATCAATTCCGATAATGTAACAATAGTAGGTCTCGTTACTGAATGTCAAGCCATCACTAACTTTACCATTCAACGTCACAGCTTTTCTATCACCTACTGAGAAATAATTTGCTGCCTGTCCAGCGTCAGAAATAGCTTTAATTTCAGCCCAAGAATAATCATTCAAAGTTTTAGGAGCATATCCCGAATAAACAAACTCCCCAGTCCCAGCATTTCCATAGAACTTACCTTCAACCTTATCCCAAAGACCTGCAACACCCGATTCGTTAAGGCAAGGAACAAAATCCCGTATAAGAACTCCTGCGTCATATATCTGGCATGAATACAGTTTTCCTTTACTTAAATAATTTGCACTTCCAGTTTTAGTAGAAGAGGCAAATAAAAATAGAGGTACTGCCAATTGGAAAGTCCCTTCACTGTAAGACTTTGTAACATTATCTATTGTCGTAACTGAACCGTTCATATCGATTATTCTTCTGATGCCGATAGGTACATCCCACCTATTGCTGTAAACCGTATTGTAATAAACAACTAAGTTGTTATTACCAGTTGATGGATCCATTAATCTAAAATATGTAGATCCATCTGCCGCTCCAAAGTATGCACTTAGAGGAGAAACATCTGTATAATCATTTAATTGTGCATCCATAATAACACGAGTATCCTGATTAGGGTTAAATCCTGTATTGATATACTGAGTACCTGTAGATTCAATATACTCTAACTTAGCGTAACCACTCGGTAAACCACTCGCACTCATAAATTCTTTCCAAACACCATTAACATTAGCATAACCTACAGAATAATTCTTCCATGCTCCATTTACATTGACAAGTATATCAGAAAGTTTGTTATAAGAACCCCAGATAAGAACAGTAGATGGGTCTTTTTCAGCTTTATACGGTTTGTCAGGAGGCGTAAAATCACTTGTCCATCTTGCTACATTAGATACACGGAATTCTTCCATATACCCTATAAAATACTGGTCATAATCACTACGACCACCAACACACATTTGATAGCCTTCTGTATAAGGTGTATTAAGAGTAATGGCACCGCTCCATATGAGTTGCCCATTTTGGAAGAAATACAGCGTAGATCCACTTCTCACAAATGCACGATGTACCCATTCTCCTACTGATATTTGAGCTACAGCAGTATTTCCATAAGTAGTAGTATAAAACAAACCGATAGTGCTACCAGTGTAATAAAATAAAAAGTGTGCAGGATCTTTGTCGAACGTAAATGGATTACCTGATACGCTGTATGTGGTGGTTGAATATTCCCGCCACTCAACAGTAAAATCCCCTGCACCAAAATTAAAGTAATCTCCAATAGGAAGATTTATCTTCGAAGAGCCGTTAAAATATAGAACCCTTTCATTAAGAGAGCCTGTACACGTAGTTGATATCGCACCCAAATTAACCAATTGACGTTTATATGGACTAGAATCCGTAATACTATCACCATGTATTAACAGCAAAGTATTATCATCAATATCAATTGGTGTATCCAAAGGAGTATTTGGTGTTGTTTCTGAAATTACATCGAAATCTCCATCAACTTTAATATTACTTGGAAGTACCAAAGCGGGGCGCACACCGAGCGGATAGAAGACGACGTCAGAGAGGTCGTAACCATTAAAGGTTACGAACCAAGCGTCGGCGGTGTTTTCGGTGTACGGGGTGCGTAGCCACCAGTCGGTGGCGGATCCATCGAGTTTGGCAACTCGTTTGGAACCTGCTGCATCATTGAAATAGTTGAGAACAGCACCTTCGACAGGCACATCCGAATCTCCGCTGAAACCAACTTCCGTGCAGGATAGCAGGAACACTTTCGTAGAGAGGCCGATAGATCCACTCGCTACACTGGTGCTCGAGCCGGAACCTTTTCTGTATGGAACCTTGACCTGTTTGATAGTACTCTTGATATCGCTATCGAAAAGGTTGACGAACGCATTGTTCAGATAACTGTGAATATCGGAATTTTCGTAGTCGTGATTACTACTGTCGAATGCCCGTGATGTATAAATGTCTTTCATCAGCAACCAAGTACCATCACACGAGCTGTCATACATAGTCCCCGGCAGCCCCTGATGAACAACCAAAAACTCCGTCCTAACCCCACCGACATTCATGAACACCGATCCACCAACCGGAACATCTCCAATCGGCGTACGAGTCACGACAGCAGCTGTACCAGAAGTAGCATAAGCAGATTCCAACCCTTCGCTATCATAAGCCTTCACACGGAAAGCCACAGTGCTTGTACCAGAAGAAACAGAATAAGAATAAGATCTGTTAGTTCCGTCATAAATCTGCGTCCAATTCCCACCGTCAACAGAAACTTCAAGCTTGTAGCCAACAGAACTTTCTGCATCAGAGGAAGCAGTCCAAGATACACTGCAGGATTCTCCGGCAATAACTTCATCAGGTAAAGTGGGAATGCCAGGAGTTGTAGGAGGGGTGTTGGCGATTATATTACCGCTGTCATCTACGGACAGTGTGCCGGGGAGTATCATGGCGGGGCGGACACCGCGCGGAAGGTCGACAGCGGCGTCGTCGGCTATACCCGAGGCGTTGACGAGCCAAACGCCGATGGTGCCGAAGGTGCTCGGGGAGCGGAACCACCAGTTGGTGACGGATCCGTTGAGTTTGGCAACTCGTTTGGAGTCTGCCGCACCGTTGAAATAGCCGAGAGCAGCACCTTCTGTGTTTACATAAGTATAAGTTCTATCCATAACTTCCGCATAGGAAAGCAAGAATACTTTTGTGGAAATACCACTCGAGCCTGTTTTGAGAGAGCCGCCGTTGCCGGTTCCCTGCGTATAGGGGAGTTTGACTTGTTTAATGACACTTCGGATGTCACTATCGAACAGGTTTACGAACGTATTGTTCAGATAACTATGAATATTAGAATTTTCGTAGTCATTGTTTGAACTGTCCCAAGTCATTTGCGCGTAGATATCTTCCATGAGCAGCCATGTGCCATTACAGGATGTATCATACATTGAGCCAGGTAATCCTTGATGAACGACAATGAAATTCCTCGCTGTTCCATTGACCTTCAGCTTAACAATACTCCCGACAGCTTTTGAACTTAATAAAGCCATACATCCACCACCTTACGGAGTATAAACCAAACAGATATCTCCGTTAGATCCGGCAGGCAGATCTTCTCCCTCCGCTACCAGAAAAATATTTCTTACCTGTTTGGTATCATAGTTATTATTGTTTTGAGCAACAAGAGCACCAGACATAGTCCCACCGGATTTCTGCAAAGCAGCATCCCGAATATCTTCATGTGCCGTAGTATCAGAATTGTGTGTGGTAAGTGCAGTAGCCGCATCTTCTGCCGCTTCCTTCGCTTCATCAATCAAAGCACGAATATCGGTGTGTGCAGTCCCCGAAGAGTCATGTGTACTCACCGCAGAAGCAGCCGTTCCAGAAGCATCAGCACCTACATCACTCGCACCAAGAGAAACCTCTCCCGTCATCCCGTTCACAGACTGCACCGGAATTACAATCGCATCAATCAATGTTTTCAGAGCCACACCCTGCGCAGCAG
>JAGBRZ010000025.1 GCA_017632155.1 Clostridia bacterium | reverse complement strand
CGAGTGCGGATATTCCTATTCCGTGAAGAAAACCTACTCCGTAACCTTTAACGCAAACGGCGGTATCAATCCTCCCGCAAGTCAGACGAAGATCCACGGAGAGACTTTGACACTTACCTCCGCGAAGCCTACAAGAGAAGGTTATGATTTCAAGGGTTGGGCAACCTCAAGCTCTGCGACGAGTGCGACCTATGCAGCGGGCGGTAGTTATACCTCCAATGCAAACGTAACGCTCTATGCGGTATGGCAAAAGACTATCTTCACCGTAACGTATAACGCAAACGGCGGTAGCGGTGCACCTGCTTCTCAGACCAAGACCATCGGGCAGACGGTAACGATCTCCACGGTTCAGCCTACCAGAACGAACCACGCCTTTATGGGTTGGGCAACGTCGAGCACGGCAACCACACCCGAGTATTACGGCGGTGAGACCTACTATGCAGATGCTTCTGTAACCTTGTATGCGGTATGGATCGAGCGCAACTATGACTTCTCGGTATCTAATCTCTCAACCACACCGGGCGAGGTTTATCAGTACGAGAAGCTCAGCATTATGTTCAGAACAGACTCTTGGGACAGAAATCTTCCTTACGATGATATTCCCGTTGAGGTTCTCTTGAATGGCTCTGTGATCTATTCCACTACCGTTGACTTTATCAAGTACGGAGTACAGAACTTCTCATTTGATATGAACGTGGGCGCGCTTCTTGGTCAGCAGACCCTTGTTGCACGAATCAATTGGGCAGATCACGAAAATGAGACACGAACTACCAACAACAGTGTAAGCACCACCTTTACCGTGAAGAAGCTCATTGAGACTTCCACCGAAAGCGTGAAGGTCAACGGTGATTATGTCGAAGGCTTTGAGGTTATATCGAGCTTCTACGTGACCAACGAAGCGGCAAGTGATATTATCCCGAGCGACGGTGTATCCTTTGATTTCGTCGTTTATTCGATGAATGGCAGCTCCACGAATGTGGTAAGTCAGCAGACTTGGGATAACGTAGTCATTCCCGCAGGCGGAAGAAACCTTGTGTATTTCAAGTGGCGAGTTCCCGCAGGAAGTGCAGGTACGACCTACTTCTGTAAGGGTACGATTAATCCCGGCAGAATGGCTAACGAGACAAACGGTGCAAACAACACCACCGAATATGCCGTTCTCGCACAGAGTATCGGTAGTTCACAGACCGCTAACACTCACTTTGAGTCGAGTGCGCCTTCAAGTTATAACCCCTCTATTACCGCACCTACCGCAAAGTCGGGAAGTGCAACTTGGAATATGTGGGTATATGAGAACGGCTCTATCGTCTTGAAGCAGTACGGTGTAAGTGTGACCTCTGCTGACCCCGATCTGCTCCCGAGCTCCGCTTGTCTTACCGCAGAAAAGGTAGGTAACACTTGGAAGATGAAGTCGGGATATGGTGTAACGATCAGTTGGAATCCCAAGCTTGTAGCCAAGTCGGGATATACGATGCCGAGTTCCAATGCTTATACTGCCGCGCAAAGCGTGTTTGCGACTTTCCCCGAGTATGCTTACTCAACGGCAAGCTATAAGTACAGAACGCTTGAGCAGGTTGGCGGATATTATCAGTTCGTGCAGAACTCCGATGCTGACGGAAATGCAAGAGTTCACTTCATTCCCGTATATGTTGAGGACGGAAATTACACCGTTTCCGCAACTGCAACCCATATTTGGACTCCCGCAGGTATGATCTCGGCGGTTCGTAATGTGAAGGTTGTAATCGACGGAACAATCTATGACGATTGGTATCAAGGTTAAGGTGAGCACATGGACGAGAAAGAAGTATTGAACGGATACGTTATCGACGTCGCTATGTGGATAGGTCACAAGAGGGTTTGCTTCGGTATTGCCGAAGATCAGAAAACCGAATATCCGTATATGATGTGCGTTTACGAGTCCGAGGGATATATGTTTCCCGTGTGCGATAAGCTCCATTGTTTCGACAACTACCCCGAAGCACTCCACGCATTTGCGAACAAGATCAACGAGTGTTCAAAAGAGCTTGAGGATCGTCGCGCCGCCATTGTCGGTGTTGACGATCCTTCTTGCTTGACGGCAGAAGATGTAATCTCGGTGTCTTGGGAGGAAAGCATCAAGGGCAAAATCGTTGCAGTTAAGGAGCAGACAATGCTTCACGGTTTCCGAGATATTGCACATCAGCTTTACTATGTAAACAGCGGTTTTGGTGTAGAGCCTAAAAGCCGTGGCAGAGCTTGTTACGGTTGGGATCTTTATACCGGAGAGAAGTGCAGAATTGAGCGCCCGAATGTTTTGGGGATTGTACCCCAAGAAAAGGTTCCCGAATTTGCCAAGAAAACACTTGAGAAAGTGAAGCTTGAGCTGAAAAAGGAGGACAAAGATGCAAGATAAGAGAATCAATGCAGGATATGAGATCATCAAGTCCTTTCCCGTAGGTAATACGGAATTTGTACTCGGTGAGAATATCTACGACCGCGCACGGTACGTTACTTGGGAATGTACCGGGGGCAACAACTATTTTTGGGGTCATTACTTTACGGACAAAGAAGCGGCAAACAAGGACTTGTATGACCGCGTAGAAGCCGAGGTCGCTTTTAAGCGAAGCATTGGCGAATATCCCAAAGAGAATGAACCCAAGAAAAAGACAAACAGAGATAGGGAGGAGAGATAATGGCAGAAGTAAACAAGACAAATCTCCGATTGGTTACTCGTCTCATTGAGTCGGGCATCACGTCGGAGAAGCAGATCATGGCGCTGAAGCTCAAGGACATCCTTTCTATCCCGAATATCACAAAGCCGGAGCTTACGGCTCTCTGCGAATTGCAGGACGAGATCAAATCGGTCGGTATCTTGGCTTTCTTGGCAAAACCCGAAGTCAAGGAAGGAAAAGAGGAAACCGAAGGCAAGGAGAGTGTAGACGATGAAGCTTGAACGCCTTGCATTATGGGATGAAAAGTATCTTTTCACCGAGCAGGGCGAGACGGAAAAGGGATTTATCGGGTGGCTCAAGGGTAATTTCGATGAGGATAGACTTGTGCTCTCGGATATGGAAATGACGGGAGAAAACGACTATATGATTCGTTATGAGCTTGAGTCGCTTTGTATTTTTCTTGCAAGCGAGAGTGCGGGGTATATGCTCCGCACTCTTTCAGATCTCAATGCCTTTTGCCGTGACAAGGTACACGATCACGTTCCGTATTCCTTCAACCGCGAGTGTTGGGGATTCAGAGTGCTGACCGAGGACTATGCTTGGTATATCGCTCTTACCCCTTGGAACCCCGTGCGGCACGTAACGATCTATTGCTATAACCGCAAAGCACTTATGACCGTACTTGCTAAAGAGAAAGGACTGCCCGAAGCCTGCTACGGTGTACTGAAATATACGGGTGAGCGCATCCTTATCCGTTATGGCGAAGATTTGTACGACAGCTTTCCGCAGTACGGCGGCAATATGGTTGAGAACCGCGCTTATGCCAATGAGCAGAATGAAGCGTTAAATCTGACCGTTGAGCAGGTTGCGGCAATGGAGAACGGCGTGATCTTCGGTTGGGATACGCCCGTGGCAAATCCCAAGAACTACGATGAAAACGGTCACTTCTACGTTCCCGTGGAAGAACCCAAAGAGAGGAGGAGATAAGATGGTACTTGAAGCTATTAAAATGAAAGAAGAAAAAGACCTTTTCTTTTTCAATAAGGATGAAGAAAAGGAGCTTGGCTGCATTGGATATTTGCGAGGGGATTTCGGTGGAGGCGGTAAAGAGTTTTGGACGACTTGGTTTCCTCATAATTTCCCCGAACTGAACGATGAGAAGTTCAAGGTTATCTTTGATGCCCTTATAAACAAGATGCGAGAGCCGTGTGGCGTTCTTTCTGACCGTGACAGTATGAGAGCATACTGTCGCACTCAACCTCAATGTAAGGTCTCTCATCCCTTTGGCGAGCAGTGGGGATTCCGTATTCTCACGCAGGATTACGCACTTTATCTTCGTTGTATTCCTACTCCCGGCGACTACAATTTCTATGTCTTTTGCTATGACAAGGATATGGTGATGAATAAGCTCGCTAAGGACAAAGGACTTCCTCTGTATTCTTACGCCTATCTTCCCACTACGCAGGAGGAAATTCGCATTGATATTGCTCAAAGCGGATACACCCCCATTCGTAAGCAAGGGAACGGCAGAGCCGCAAACGAAATGAACCGTGAGCTTGGCATATCTCCCGCGCAAGCGGAGGCTATGAAGGTTGGCTCAATGTTCGGTTGGAACGTACCCGGTGCCGACCCGAAAAACTACGATGAGAACGGCAAAGCAATCAGAAAAAAGGATAGTAGGGAGGAACGATGATGGTAGAACCTATGTATTCTCCTTGGGGAACGGTAGATCATTGCAAGATGCTCTGCTACGGAGCCTTTGAGGTTCAGACCGCAAGACACGGCGGTGTAATGATACTTCGTGAGCTTGCCGATGAATATCTATCCAAAGAAGCTCAAGCGGTAGGTTTTGTCGAAGGTCGTTATCTCTGTTTTGAGGAGGATTGCGATTCTCCCGTTGCTATCCGTGAACTGCTTGACAAGGGCCTTATGAAAGCTCCCGTCAATCAGTTTTATAAGGAGGGTGAGTACAGCGCGATTATCGACGATGTGATCGCCACTTGGCATAAGGACGATTATTTGAAAGCGGTAGAATCGCGCAAGGCAACAGAGCAGAATCAGACTACACCCGAACCCAAACAGAAAAAGTCAAAAGATAGGGAGGAACGATAATGAGCGACTATGTTTTTCAAAACAGATACGGAGTCACCGCCGTTCTTGACAGAGCGACGATGAATGAGCCCAAAGAGATCCGCTTTATCTATCCCGACTATCAAGAGAAGTTCCGTATTCCCGATGGAGATCAAGTCATTGTGACCTATCCTTCGGGAGAGGTAAAGGCTTTCACCTGCAAGTATATCGACGATTACCACGTTCTTGTCGGCAACAACTCTTTCCACATCTGCGAGTTTGCCGAGGTTTTGGAAAGACGTGGAGCACACGTTTATCCTTTTCCCGAGAAGCACATGATTTGGTCGAACATCGACCTTGATCTCAAGGATTGGGAAGGACTCAGAGAGGAACACCCCGAATATACCGAGGAGCAGTTGACCGAAGAAATGTATGAGGTCAATAACGATTATCTCAGCGACGAGCGTTTCAACTTAAAGATTCAATGCGGAAACGATATAATCGTTTTCGGTAATATCGGACGTTGGAACGGCAGAGCGCACGGATACAAGCTCATCGAATCGGGCAATATCGCAGATTGTCTTTATACCGAGTGCGATATGGCTGAATGGTACGTTGACCGAGACGGAGATCTGTGCTCGACACAGATACACCACGATGGAACGAACTATCTGTATTACCGCAAGTTCAAGGACGGACTTTCCTCTGACGATAAAGAGGACTTCCTTGATAAGTTCTATGAGGGCAAAGCCACGCAGGACGACATCGACCGTGTGACGGATAAGCTCGGTGGGATTATCGCACAAGTATATGGTTGGGATTTCCCAACCGAAAAGAAAGAACGGGTGTCAGCGCGTGATGCCCGATAAAATCTAAAGAAGGAGCAAAATAATGCCGAGAAAAATAGACTTGATTACCGAACTGTATAAGCGGACGATAAAAGACATCACATCGGACTCGGTGGCGTGGAGAGCTTTTTTGCACTCGGCAGCGTATCAGTACAAATACCCGTTTGCAGACCAAGTGCTAATCTACGCACAAAGACCCTATGCGACCGCGTGTGCGGAAACGCAGTTGTGGAACCAACACTTTGGACGGTGGGTGAAACGAGGAGCAACGGGTATCGCTCTGATCGACGGACGAGGAGATAAGAACTACCTCAAGTATGTTTTCGATGTCAGCGATACACACGACCGCGATAACAAGCCTTTCGATATTTGGGGTATCAAACCCGAATACGAGGGCGATATTATCGAAGCTTTGCAGAATCGGTTTATCGACGATGAAAAGCAAAGAGAAAAGATCAGTGATGCGGTCATCGCCGCCGCAATCAATCTCGGTGCGGATAACATTACGGATTATCTGCATGAGCTTTCCTACGAAAAGGAGGGAAGCTTTCTTGAAGAGTATGACGAAGATAATCTCCGCGTGAGATTTCTTGTTACCGTGCAAGCGAGTGTTGCTTATACGGTGCTTACCCGTCTCGGCTTCAATGCCGAGCCGTTTGTTGGTGCAGAGAGCTTTGAATGGGTGCATGAGTTTAACACCCCTGCGACCGTAAACATTCTCGGAACCGCTACAAGCGATATTTCCGAGATTTGTCTGCGAGAGATCGAGAGGACGGTCAAGAGTGTTGAGAAAAGCATCCAAAGAGAAAATCGCACATTTGACGGTAAAAGTGAAACCGAGTATAATAATGGCGGTAAAGCAGAAACACTAAATCGAAACGGAGGTAATATCAATGACGTTGACTTACAGGACACAGAACGGAGTACAGATCCCGAACTTGGAGTTGCCCGAGCAGACGAACCACACAATCGGGAAGTACGGTCAGATGAGATTGAATTTCTTGAAACAGCACCGAAAGGGAACGTACACGACGATACTGACCGAGGGCAGGCTGAACAGTTATCTTCACGAGATCGACGAGACGGCAAAAGCGCAGATCTCGGAGAGTATATCCCGGATGGCACAGAGCCTTGGGGTATCGGAGAAGCTGAAAGCAGAGAATCCGATGCAGTGGGTACAGATGATGAACTCGATCAAGAATTCAGCAGAGGAAGAAGTGTTGACGTCCCTAATATACGCATAAGTGACAGCACACTTCCCGAGATCAGCGACCCCGAAAGTCTCATCCAAATCTTAAGACACGGTGACTACTTGCGACACAGCAAGGAAGAAATCGTGTCTTTTTTAACTTCAGATAAGAGCGACGCAGAAAAGGCGGAGTATGTAAAGAGTGCATACCCGCCTTTACTTTTTGCGGAGTTCTACAAGCAGGGAACAGAAGATCATCTCGGTTACAGAGCCGATGATGAAAGCCTGCTTCTCTATACGGGTAGCTTCACGTCGAGAACGGCAGAGAACCGTATGGATTGGGCGTTTGTCACAAGACTTGTTGAGGCACTTATCACCGATAAGAATTACCTTGATAAGCCCGTGGTCAAGGAAGATCATCAAATGTCTCTCTTTGATATGGATACGCCCGAGGTACAGACGGTAGCAGAAAGCACTCCCCAAGAGAAAGCAGATACCACAAGTCAGATGCGTATCTCGCAGGAGGTTATCGACGAGCTGTTAAGGCTTGGCGGTTGTACCCGAAATAGCAATATGCGAATTTATGAGTATTATCGCAGAGCCAAAGGGAGCGAAGAAACGATTCCTTATCTGCGCCGCGAATATCAGAGCGATAGTGTCGGTATTACGGTTGACGATAAGAACTATTCCGCTAAATGGGATGATGCGGGTATCCGCATATCTACCGGAGATAGAGTATCGGAATACAGTTCCGTGCTGATACCTTGGGATATTGTAGACAAGCGAGTCAGAGAACTGATGAACTTGGGTCAATATCTCTCACAGCAAGAAGCAGAAAAGGCAAAAGAGGTATGGGGAGATCTTATCTCGGATAAGGTTCGCACCTTGCTTGGCGATGTGTTTGGAGAGATCCCCGACGAGCAAAAGTTTTGGCTTAAGCCGAACTTGATGTATTACGAGGCGAGAGAGTTATTTGCGAAGAATTTGGATGATCCCGAAAAGGGAGCACAGCAAGTAAGAGAATTGAGAGCAAGAATGCCTTTGCTTGAAAAATATCCTCCGCGTTTTCGCTATTTGGAAAATGCAGAGCAGTATATGTCTTACTTGGATATGCACCTAAGAGAGCCTATCGACTTTCCCGAAGCAGACCCGTATATTCTCCCTCCCAAGCAGTTTGTCACACAAGACAAGTTCGATGCGGCGCTACTTGAAAAAGGAACGGATACCAAACTCAAGCATTACTCTTTCTTCTTGAGAGAGAAAGATAACACCAAAAGAGCCAAGCATCTTTCGGACAGTTTCGGTACGGGAGGTTCCTCGGGCGGTAGAATCGGGGATGACCATAGTCCTAAAGGTTGGGTGATCTACGGTGGACTTCGCAGCGGTAACACGGGTATGCACCTTAAATGGTCGCAGGTAGCAAAGCGTATCGACGAGCTTATCCGTAAAGGCGTATATCTGTCCGATGAGGACAAAGCCGAAATGGATAGCTACGAAAGAAAGGATATTGGTTGGAAGATCAAAAACTTCTATTCGGACAAAATGCTTGACGTGCGTTATCCTTATGACGTCTATAAAACGACAGATTTTTGGATTGCTGTCAACGATATTGCAAAACAGATCGAGAATAAAGACCGCTTGCTTGAAATCATAGATATGATGCAAGAAGCCTTGGACAAACAGTTCCCGGGCACGGAAAGTTATAACCGAGATAAGAAAATTCTCGATACCGTAAAGGATTATTCCGAGGGCAGATATAATCTGTTTCCCGGCTCTCCGTACCGCAAGAAAACGCCCTTTGCGCCCGAAAAGAAAGAGGTAGTACAAGAACCCGTCGCAGAGGTGAACGAGCCTATCATCGAAGAATTACCCGACACAGAGTACGATCTGCACCTTGGTGTGACCGTACACATCGGCAAGGACGAATATGAGATTTTGTCACTTGCAGGAGATAAGGTAGAACTCTTTGACGGTACACTCATTCCTCTTGAAATGGAGCTTGATACTTTCCTTAAGCGTATCCGTGAAAACCCGCTGAATGACGGACTTCTGAAAGAACCCCGACCTGCTCCAAAGGTGGAGTTCAAGGAGGAGAAGCCGAAGCCGGGAACACCGCCTAAGCAGACGCGCAAGGGTAAAAAGAACGAGCCGTCGGTTGATGCACTTGTGGCAAAGATGGAGGAGTCTTACGCAAGGTGGAATCAGATCAAAACCGAAGGTTCGGGCGATCCCTTTTGGGAAGATGGCGTCAATATGAATTTGGTTCGTAACCATATCATATCTTACCGCCGACAGATTCTTGAACTTGTTGGAGAAGATAATCTTCCCGATATTTTCGACCGCGAGATACCGCCCGAAGTGCCGCAAAATTATGTGGCAAATGCGGATGCTATCAGAGAAGCGGCAAAGAAAACGCTTGAGATCTACCAAGCCAATGAGACCTATCAATGGTGCAAAGAGCAGGCAAAGCGCATACCCGAAAAGATCCTCAAAAAGACCTCTATCCCGAATATCTTGGGATATGTGACGGGTCTTGAGTCCGCCATCGAGAATGACAGACTTATTGATATGAGACGTCACCGCAATGCCAATCAGTATCTTGATAGCTTTGACCGTTGCAAGAGTGAGATCGAAAAGATCTTGCCGCAGATCGAGCACGAACAGAGAACCGATGAGATATTCGCTTCTCTTATGAATGAAGATGAAGAAGCAGAAGAAATCCTTTTGGAGAGCGACGTTGAAAAGCTTTCCATTCCCGCAAAGACCGATGTTTGGGAAAGATTTACGATTACGAAAACTCACTATCCCGACCGCTTGGCTCTTATCCGAGTAGGAGACTTCTATGAGCTTCTTGACCAAGATGCAGTAGAAGCATCCGACGCCCTTGAGCTGACACTTACGGGCAGGAGCGTACCCGACAAGCCTACAAGAGTTCCTATGTGCGGGTTCCCTTATCACACCTTGGATAAGTATCTGCAAAAGCTCCAAGATAAAGGCTTCAAGGTGGTTATCGCGGAGGAAGATAAAGACTTCCCGATGAAGGAAAAGGCAAAAGCCAATCAGAACTATTCCGATATTGAGATAGCGGAGATCTTACCTGCTGACGGAAAAGAAATACTGCGCTTGTATGAGTACCGCTTCAGCGATGACCGTTTCTATGTGGATGAAGAAAAGGGAGAGGTCACTTGGCTCTACTTCAATCCCGATAGCACAGCAGGTGGACAGTTCGTTGAGAACGTAGTCACCCTTGAGCAGATCATCGCACTCAAGGAGAATGAGGATTACACGGTGTTCTTTGATAAGCTCGGTTCCGAAGCAAGGCAGACACTTGTTGACGTCGGTGATGAGGACTTCCGCGACGTTGCGAAACGATTCTTATTAGACGAGTATTATTACCACGGCTTTGGCACAGAAGCAAGAGAAGAGCTTATCTCTATTGCGGAGGAACTTGGGCAGGTGGAGAAACCTCGTCTTAAGGGGGAGTTTACCCATCGTTTCTCTCTCCGGCGTTTGCCGTTTGAGGGTGGCACTCAAGCCATTTTTGATAATGTCACGGGACAGTTCATCGGAAGTAACGGTGAAATCTTCCGTTATGCCGAGCATAGCGAAGCTTTGAAAGATCTCAATGGTTTTCAGAGGGTTAACGGTTTTGCCGAAGCCAATATCTTTACTACCGAAAACGGTAAAGAGTACCACGAGGGTGACACGTTGTTTGCCTCCTTTGAGGGAAAAGACGGAGTTCACCTTGAGATCGAGCGCATAGACGAGCACGACGTTTGGTATACGATGCCGAGTGAACCCGGGCAAGAAGCTGTCAGTATGGATCGCTATGAGTTTGAAAAGTATTTGGATAAGGGCAATATCAGTGTCCTTTTCTCGAGCTACCCGATGCTCAGTGATGACAGATCCCCCGAGGATATAGCGGCAGACAGAGCCGAAGAAGCAGAGCTTACCGCCGTATCAAGATTTCTTCACGCAACGAAAATGGACGACGTGGAAGTGTATTTCGACGTTGACGGGATCGTTGCAACGGACGGAGATAACGAGTGGAGAGGAAAGGACTTCTATGAGTTCCTTTTGAACGATGCTATCGCGCTTGACGAAAACCTTGACCCCGTGGAAGGTATCAGTATCAACGAGGAAACCCTCAAAAACGTTATTGCGCTTGCCGAGAAGTCTGGCGCGCATATTGTCAAAGTACCGAGCAGGGAACCGACCGAGCTTGAGGTTGCAAAGAAGCTCATCGAGGACTATTGTGCCGAGGAGTACAATTCCGAATCGGTGGATTTTTCCGATCTGACAAACATCGGTATTGGTTATACGACCATTACCGATGATGAGATTCCCATCCAAGTGGTTGTAAACCTTGTGGATTTCAAGATCGAGAAATATCTTGCCGATGACATCGTAGAGGTAAGCAAATATGACTCACTTCACGATCTGATCGAATACGAGCTGAACAACCTTGTGTTTGATGCGCTGATCTCGGTTTCGGATGATCTTATTGAACAGTACAATGAGAAATACGGAAACGGTATTCCGCAGCTTGTAGAAGAAGCAAAGCCAAGAAAGACCTTGCCCGTGTATAACACGCATCCCGAGATACCCGACAGTGAAAAACACAACTACCGCATCACCGATAACGAGATCGGAATGGGTGGAGCAAAAGAGAAGTTCCGAAAGAACATCGCGGCGATCAACCTCTTGCACGAGCTTGAATTTGATAACCGATTGGCAACACCCGAGGAGCAGGAGATACTTGCACAGTATTCGGGTTGGGGCGGTCTTGCCGATGCCTTTGATGAAACAAAGGATAATTGGCACTCGGAGTTTACCGAACTCTATACAACCCTTTCTCCCGAAGAATATGAAGCCGCCAAAGAATCGACTTTGACGGCATTTTATACGCCGCCCGTTGTTATCAAGGCGATGTATAGCGCTCTTGAGAACATGGGATTTAAGAGAGGAAACGTGCTTGAGCCTTCATGCGGTGTCGGTAACTTTATGGGTCTTATCCCCGAGAGTATGGATGCCAAGATGTACGGTGTTGAGCTTGATAGCCTTTCGGGAAGAATTGCAAGGCAGCTCTATCAGAAGAACGGTATCACCATCGACGGATATGAGAAAACTCATTTCCCCGACAGCTTCTTTGATGTTGCAATCGGTAACGTGCCGTTCAATGATTTCAAGCTTCTTGACAAGAAGTACGACAAGTACAACTTCCTCATTCACGATTATTTCTTTGCGAAAACCTTAGACAAGGTTCGCCCCGGTGGTGTGATCGCTTTCATCACAAGTAGCGGTACTCTTGACAAAGAGAATCCGTCTGTCAGAAAGTATATCTCGCAGAGAGCCGATTTCCTTGGAGCTATCCGTTTGCCCAACAATACCTTTGACGGGGCAGGCGCGAACAAGGTCGTATCGGATATTATCTTCCTCCAAAAGAGAGACCGAATTATCGAGAGAGACGAGGATTGGGTACACCTTGGAACCGATGAAAACGGAATCAAGATGAACCAATACTTTATCGACCACCCCGATATGGTGCTCGGTGAGGTAGTGATGCGTTCCGGTCCCTATGGACCCGAACCCACCTGCAAGCCTTATGAGGACGAAGATCTCGGAGAGCTTTTGACAGAAGCAATCAGCAATATCCACGCAGAGATCAGCGAGGTTGAGCTTGACGAACTGACAGAGGGAACAGAGGACAAATCCATTCCCGCAGACCCGACCGTGAAGAACTTTTCCTTTACGATTGTAGACGGAAAGGTTTACTACCGACAGAACAGCGTGATGAACCCCGTGGAGACTTCGGTAACGGGTGAGAACCGTATCAAGGGTATGATCGGTATCCGAGATACGGTGAAGGCTCTGATCGAAGCGCAGCTTGAGGATTACCCCGAGAGCGAGATCAAAGAACTCCAAGCGAAACTCAATAAGCAGTATGATGAGTTTACTGCAAAGTACGGACTTATCAATAGCCGAGGAAACGCGATGGTGTTCAGTGACGATAACTCCTACTTCCTCCTTTGTTCTCTTGAGATACTTGATGAAAACAAGGAACTCAAAGCAAAGGCGGATATGTTCACCAAGCGAACCATCAAACCGCAGGTCACGGTTGACCGAGTGGACACGGCAAGCGAAGCTCTTGCACTCTCTATGGGTGAGCGAGCTATGGTGGATATGGAGTATATGAGCGAACTGACGGGCAAGAGCGAGGAGGAGTTGTTCTCCGACCTCAAGGGTGTTATCTTCCGTAACCCCGAGCACGGTGAAAAGATCGGTGCAAGACCTTACCTTATGGCTGACGAATACCTTTCGGGTAACGTGCGAGAAAAGCTCAAGGAAGCCAAATGGAAAGCCGAAGCAGACCCCGAATTTGCGGATAACGTAGAAGCACTTGAGAAGGTACAGCCCGAAGATCTGAGTGCTGCCGAGATCGGTGTAAGACTTGGCTCAACTTGTATACCTCAAGAGGATATTCAAGATTTCGTACACGAATTGCTCGGTACACCTTTCTATATGAGAAGGCTTATTGAGGTCAAATTCATTCCGCAGACCTCACAATGGGTCATAACCAATAAGACGAGAGACAGAGGAAACGTCAAGGCGGCAACAACTTACGGTACTCATCGAATCAACGGTTATGAGATCATCGAGGAGAGCTTGAACCTCAAGGACGTGCGTATCTTTGATTACCCGATTGACGAGAACGGAAACAAAAAACAAGTTCTCAACAAGAAGGAGACCGCAATCGCACAAGGTAAGCAGGAGCAGATCAAGAGAGCGTTTGACGAGTGGATATGGAAAGACCCGGCAAGGCGCGAGAGACTTTGTAAGCTCTATAACGAGCGTTTCAACAGCCTTCGCCCCCGAGAGTTTGACGGTAGCCACATCAAGTTCTTTGGTATGAATCCCGAGATCACCTTGAGAAAGCATCAGAGCGATGCCGTGGCAAGAATTATGTACGGCGGTAACTCTTTGCTTGCACACGTTGTTGGAGCAGGTAAGACCTTTACGATGGTTGCGGCGGCGCAGGAGAGCAAGAGACTCGGACTCTGTAACAAGAGTATGTTTGTTGTTCCCAACCATCTTATTGAACAGTGGGCAAGTGAATATTTGCAGCTCTATCCGAGTGCCAATATCCTTGTCGCTACCAAAAAGGACTTTGAAACCAAGAACCGTAAGAAGTTTTGCGCGAGAATTGCAACGGGTGATTACGATGCGGTTATCATCGGTCACTCACAGTTTGAAAAGATCCCGATGTCCCTTGAGAGACAGATCGAAACGCTTAACAATGAGCGTGACCAAATATTGCAAAGTATAGAGGAGATCCAAGCATCAAGAGGTGACAGAGTAACCGTCAAGCAGCTTGCCAAAGCAAGAAAGCAGATCGAGACCAAACTTGCAAAGCTTAATGACCAAAGCCGAAAGGATGACGTCGTGACCTTTGAGGAGCTTGGCGTTGACCGTCTGTTTGTGGACGAGGCACACTTTTATAAGAACCTCGCGGCATATACCAAGATGCGAAACGTAGCAGGTATCTCACAGACCGAAGCACAGAAATCCTCCGACCTCTATATGAAGTGTCGTTATCTTGACGAACTGACAGGAGGAAAGGGATGTGTGTTTGCAACGGGTACGCCTATCTCCAACACGATGGTAGAGCTTTACACGATGCAGAAATACCTTCAGTACGATGAGCTTCAGTTGCGCGGACTTCTCAACTTTGATGCTTGGGCATCGACATTTGGTGAGACGGTAACGGCAATCGAGCTTGCACCCGACGGTAGCGGATACCGAGCAAAGACACGCTTTGCAAAGTTCTTCAACATCCCCGAGCTGATGGCAATGTTTAAGCAGACAGCGGACATTCAGACCGCAGATATGCTCAAGCTTCCCGTGCCTGAAGCACACTACCACATCGTCAAGGTCGAAGCAAGTGAGGAGCAAAAAGAACTCGTTGAGTCCTTTGCGGAGAGAGCCGAAAGGGTTCACAACCGTATGGTAAGCTCAACAGAGGACAATATGCTTCTCATCACCAACGACGGACGAAAGGCTGCACTTGATCAGCGACTTGTCGATATTGGTCTCGGAGATTACGATGGTAGTAAGGTCAACACTTGCGTTCAGAACGTCTACGAGATTTGGGAAAAGTACGCGGACAAGAAAGCAGCACAGCTTGTATTCTGCGACCTTTCCACGCCAAAGGATGACGGCAGCTTCAATGTTTATGATGACATCAGAAACAAACTCATTGAGCGCGGAATACCGCCCGAGGAGATCGCTTTCATTCACGCGGCAGATACCGACACAAAGAAGAAAGAACTCTTTGCAAAGGTGCGGAGAGGACAAGTCAGAGTGCTTATGGGTTCCACCTTCAAGATGGGAGCCGGCACGAACGTTCAGCAGAGACTCATTGCACTTCACGACCTTGACGTTCCGTGGAGACCCGCTGACCTTGAACAGAGGGCAGGTCGAATCGTGCGACAAGGTAACACTAACCCCGAGGTTGACCTTTACCGTTACGTTACGGAGGGAACCTTCGATGCCTATTCCTATCAGCTTCTTGAGAGCAAACAGAAGTTTATTTCGCAGATTATGACGAGCAAATCCCCCGTGAGAAGTGCCGAGGACGTGGACGAGACCGCCCTATCCTATGCGGAGATCAAAGCTCTCGCGAGTGGCAATCCGAAGATTATGGAGAAGATGCAGCTTGATGCCGACGTTGCAAAACTGAAGCTTCAAAAGGCAGATCACTTGAGTCAGAGGTACAGCCTTGAGGATGCTCTTATCAAGAAGTTCCCGAGGAATATTGCCGACCAAGAGGAGAGAATTAAGTGCTTGATCGAGGATATGGAAACCGCAAAGAACTCCACGTTTTCGAATGAAAACGGATTCTCCCCGATGGAAGTTATGGGTACGACCTATACCGAAAAGGCAGAAGCGGGTAAGGCGATCCTCGCTGTTTGTGAGCGTATCAACTCGCCCGACGAAAGACCTCTCGGTGAGTATCGCGGCTTCAAAATGGAGATTGGATTTGATACCTTGAGTAGAGAGTTTTTTATCAATTTGAAGGGCAAACTCTTTCACAAAGTTCCACTCGGACAAGATGCAAACGGTATCATTACCCGTCTTGACAACGCTATTGAAGCCTTTGAAAAGCGAAAGCAGGGTTGTGAGCTTCAGCTTGAAGAACTGCATAAGCAGGTCGAGAACGCGAAGGCGGAAATTGCTAAACCCTTTGCAAGAGAAGCAGAGCTTGAGGAGAAATGCAAGCGACTTGCAGAACTCAATGCCGAGCTGAATATGGATCGACGAGAGAATGAGATCGTTGACGGCGCAGAGGAGCAGAGCGAGGATGAGCGCGACGAGAACAGCAGAACAAGGTCTGATCGTAACGACAGATAACGGTCAGATTGCACGGTGAAAATAAGACGTGCGGGCAACAGACATTGTACTGTTGCCTTACATAAGTGAAATTGAAAGTGAAGATATAATTCAGAACTGATTGAAAATTTCACATTTTTATGATATAATAAACTCACCGATAAATAAGAATTTATATAAGACAAGGAGAAATGCTTATGGCAAAGATAATAGCAATCTGTGGGAAAATATGTTGCGGAAAAACCTATTACGCAAATCAAATAAAAGAAAAAGAGAAAGCAGTTATTTTATCATGCGATGAATTAACAAAGGATTTGTTTGATAATGATTTGGGTGAGAAACACGACGAAATGGCGTTAAGAATTTGGAACTATTTTAAGAAAAAATCGGTGGAATTGGTAAATATAGGTTGTACTGTGATTTTAGATTGGGGGTTTTGGAGCTTAGAAAACAGAAGAAGCTTAACCGAGTTTTGTCGCTCTCAGAACGTTCAGTGTGAATGGCATTACATTGATGTTAATGACCAAACATGGAATAAAAATATTGAAGAACGAAACTGTAGGGTATTAAATGACGAAGGTGGTTCAGATTATTATCTGGATGAAGGTCTTATGGGAAAATTATTGTCCATGTGGGAAGCACCTTCTAAAGATGAAATAGATGGTTGGTATACATTAGAAAGAAAATAGAATTGTTATCTCAACTCTTGTAAAATGTCCTTTACAACTTGAAATGCATTGCCTTAACTCTCCGGATTAACACACGCTCAAACTGTTTTCCAGCTGTGCTTTCAACTTCTCATAAAAGCTAATGTTGTAATCTACTCGCTCTTTCCAAATAGTCTCTGCAGTCTTGGTTCCAAGCGTCATCTCGCGAAGCTCTTTCAATTGCTTCAATGTATCTTCCACCAACTGCTCTTTCTCATCAAAAGGCAACTCGCTGAACTTTTTGTACTGAAGACGTTCGTAAATTCTGTACGCATCATAGCGGTCAATATTGTCCGCATTAGCTACTGTCTCTGCAAAAGGAGTTCTTTCGCCTTTGAAATCTGCCCTGCCATCTGCATGGATTGCAATGCCATAGCAAATAGCATTGATGCGATCCGATGCCAAATCGGTACTTTCCAATAATTCGCGTACCATGCGGGCACCGTTTCTTCCATGGTTTTCCCATCTATTTTCTTCACTATCAAAGGTCAGACAATAGGCTACATCATGTAAAAGACAAGCCACCACAGTTTCCGCCACATCAAAGCCTTCCTCCTCTGCAATTTTTTTACCTATGTTTGCAACGCGGTAAGAATGTTGCAAACGATACTCCTTGCTCTCAGGATGCATGCTCAAATATTCACTCTCATCAAATTTTGCTTTTAAGAAAGTCTCCGCCTTAGCTACCAAATCCTTGTTGTAATCACTCATACTCTCTTTCTCCCTTGTATCATTATTTAATCAAAGATTAAATATTTATAATTTGATAACGATCTCCTAGAATCTACTCTCACATTACAAACTTCAAGTTTGTCTACTTATAAATCTACAATATCCACTCGTCCGTAAAATTCGGATTTGTCGCTTCGACAAACTGAAAGTTTCGAGTGTTCGACAAATTGGAATTTGTATAAAGAACTAAATATGTCGTTCTGTTAATACTTGAAATTCTGGCCTAGTAACAAAGGAGGCGTAAGTAACTTTTCCATTAAAGTTTAACATTTTCTCAAAACGATAACGCAGAACAGGAAAACTGATGTAATCCAACACCTTCTCCTTAGGCACCCAGATGACTTCGCTCGATTCTTCAGATGTACAACATTCTCCACTTTCGTACTCACAGATAAAATCAAACATAACCTTCGTAGGAACAGGTGTAACACCATCATAGAATGTATATTTCCCTACATTAGAGTACACCCCACAAAGACATTTTATCTTGGCCTTAATACCGCTTTCCTCCATAATTTCTCGTAAAACACCTGCTTCCAAATCTTCTCCCTCTTCAATCTGACCGCCTGTAGCATCATAACCACGATTAAGAGTTTTAATGATTAAGATGTTCCCTTTTGCGTCAAAAACATAACCCGCAGCGGCAACGATGTGTGTAGGAAACCCCATAATAAATACCTCCTTCATCTGTATAAATTCTAATTTATCTCTCTGTTTGCTCAGTCATAATTCCCCAGCGTATTCCAAACTTATCAACAAAAACAACACGACATGAACTATACGGCGTAGCTTCCATTTCGTATATCGTTTTGCTTCCTTCTTTAATTTTACAAATAATACTTCATGCTATTATCTTACTTAACCTTCAAATCCCTCTTTAACCAACTTTGTTATTTCTTTAATTGCATCATAATTCTCAACGCTTCTCATATTACTTTTTGCGTATTCAAAAATCTGACCGATATTACCGATTATATTACCAACTAAATCTG
>JAGBRZ010000024.1 GCA_017632155.1 Clostridia bacterium | reverse complement strand
GGACTTAAGGAAGCTAAGGAGCTCGTTGAGGGCGCTCCCAAGACCCTTAAGGAAGGCGTTGCTAAGGAAGAAGCTGAGTCCATCAAGGCTGCTCTTACCGAGGCTGGCGCTACCGTTGAGATTAAGTAATTTAATCCCACACATATTTTGCACATCCGAAAATCCTTGCTGTGCAAAAAACCGATGCGGAAACGCATCGGTTTTTTGTTTTATATTGTAGTTTTGATAAGCTCAATATTTCCGCGAAGAAGATACTTCTCTTCTCCCGCGGGAATAAAAACGGAATCTCTTTCCCGAACGGGATATTCATTATCGCCTGCAATTATGCATCCGTTACCCTTGACGATCGTCAAAGAAATAAACTTTTCGGGTATTGCATCGATATACTTTTCACCGTTTACCTTTACAAGCTCAGATGTAAAATACTCGCACTTGGCAAGGATATTGTCATTTTTAGTATATTCTATCGCGTTTTTCTTGATCGACACCGCCGCCTGATTCAAGTGGAGCTCGCGCGGTCTGCCGTAATCATAAATACGGTAGGTCGTATCGCAATTCTGCTGTATTTCGCAGATATAGTTACCGCCGCCGATAGCGTGAGGCGTTCCGCCTGCGATGAAATAGCAGTCACCCGCTTTGACGGATACTTTGTTGAGATAAGGCGTAGGATCATTTCCCGAAAGAATGGCATTTTTTACTTCATCTTCGGAGTATTCGTCCTTGATACCGAAATAAATATACGAATCGGGCTCAGCATCGATGATATACCACATCTCGGTCTTTCCGCATTCCTCGCCAAGCTCGGCGGCGGAAATATCATCTGGATGCACCTGTATAGAAAGGGACTCTTTTGAATCAATAAATTTGATCAGCAAGGGGAACTTGTCCTTCGCGCAATCGGTACCAAGGAATTCGGGATGCGACTCCAAAACAGAGTCAAGCCTCTTCCCCGCAAATTCACCGTTTACGATCTTATTATTATCATCCTCACGAACCGAAAGCACCCAATGCTCGCCGATCGGAGGCTCTGCGCCGAGAGCGGAGAGTCTATCTCCGCCCCAAACGCGAGTTTTTGCAATAGGTGATAAAATTATAGGATATTTCATCATTTATTTCTCTTTGTCAAAGCTTTGGTAATAGCAGCGGCGGCAAATGCTGCAAGGGCTGCGCTTCCGGCTGCAATAGCACCCGCCTCAGCCGTAGTATACTTGATCTGTGCCTTGTGCTTTGCGCGCTTTGCATCCTTTTTGGATTGCTTCTTTGCGCTCTTGATCTCCTTGTGCGTAGGTTCAACAGCCAAGCGTGCGCCGAGCTGCTTATAATCCACGCTTCCGGGCGTGGGATTTCCCTTTCCGCAGAATACCCCAAGCGGAGACATATCGCAATCAAAGCGGTACTTATATGCCTCGCCAACCTCTGCATCCTGACCGTAACGCTCGCCCATATTCCAGGTAACACGAGAAATGACCTCGCCACCGACAATAAGATCGAGTCTTCTGCCCGCAGTTGCTCTCGATGTGATCGGCTTATCGCAAATGAAGATGCTCTCACCCTCGATGAGAGAAGTACCGAATCTGCGGTTGAAGTCTTCGACAGTCAAAGCCTCGTTTTCCGGCTTGCGATACCAGATCACAACCGCACCTCTTGCGGGAAGCTTCACGCCGTCCGCAGTCCAGATATTCTCCTCCTTCGGCGGCTTACCCGTGGTGGTCCAAAGAGCAAGCTTTGAATCCTTGAGGGTAATATCATTGCCCGAATTGTTGCAAAGTGTGACATAGGGGAAGGGATTTTCGATAGTTTCGCCATCGCGCTCGATAGCACCTGATGCGCAAAGCACCTCGGTGATGCTGATGGGCGAAAGAAGAATATAAGCAGTCGCCTTGCGAACCTTCTTATCCGAAACGGCGGAGACGATCGCAGTCACGCGTCGATTCTTCGATATTTCGGGGAGCTGGCGTGTAACGCTGACGTGTCTTCCGGGCTTGAGCTTACCGATGCAGACCTTTGCATAAGGAACAGCATCGCGGAGCGAAAATCCTTCGATTCCGGTAAGATAGAAGTCGATTCTGACCTCATCCATCGTCTTTTCGGTCGGATTTTCCACCTTGAGAGTAACCGCCGAGCTTTCGCGCGGATCGTAAGATGCGGAATGGACCATAGAAAGAACCTTCGGTTCCTGTCTGTTCTCTACCCAAACGGGCGCGGTAACCGAATACTGTTGTCCGTTTTGAATGCGGATATAGTAATAATCAAACTCAACGGGAAGAGTTACGTTCCATTCGTAGCTTTGACGCGCGCCGACGGACTTGTACGCGACGAGAACATTATCCTCGCCGATGATCTCGATGCGGCCAATACCGTTTTCATTTTCTGTTGTTATCTTTACGGAAACATTGAGTGCGCTCGGATTATTGAGCCTTGAACCCATCCACTCGCCGTTGATCTTATAATAGATCTTCATTGTTGGATCTGCGCTCGAATAAACACGGCGGGCGCGGAATGCCTCCATCACGTTTTCACGGGTGAGCGCGGGTGCGAGAACTCCCGTGATGTAAGGAGAAGCCACCGTCCAGTTGGGCGCGTGATTATCCTCATTGAATGAGGGAGCAACGTGCCATCCGCGCGAAAGGAGGAGAGCATATTGCAGATCGTATCCTCTGCCCTTGATCTCGGCGAGAGCCATCTGACGGTCTGCCTCCGGTGACCAAAAACCGTAATCTTCAAAATCACCCCAAGCCTGACCGGGATGATTGAACATACCAACTGCATTCGGCTCACCTTCAAGCCACTTGAAGAGCTCGGGCATACCGACAGCGTGAATATCCGAAACGACTCGCTCGCTTCCGATAACGTTCATATGTCCCCAATATCCACAAGTATTATTCCAGGTCATCTCCCAACCGTAAAGTGCGGCGAATCTGCCGGGTCGGTCGAGGGAATTTGCGACGCGCTTCTGCTCGTCGTATGCTTTTTGAGTAAAATAGTGCGAGTGCTCTGTGACCGAGAAGAAATCGGCACCGTTATCATAGGCAAATTCTATCGCATCTCGGCAAAGTCCGTTTCCGTCCGATTCACCGGTGTGAGCATGGATCTCGCCGAAATAAGCATTAAGCTCGGTCATATCGGAAACGATGAACTCAACCGTTCTCGTCGTGCGGTTTCCAAGACCGTCCTTGAGGCGGATAGTCAGAGTGTGATCGCCGAATTCAATAGGCTTTTTCGGTTCGTAAACAAGTGAAGTAGCTGTTATGGTCGCGTCATTCGTAACGTCCTTGCCGTCAAGCTTCAGATAGCAATCCTTGATTCGGATACCCGAAGCATCGGTATAGTTCGCCTTGATAACTATCGGCTTTGTACCGTCATAAGCATATCCGCGGGAGGGAACCATTGAGGTGATTCTCGGACCGCGATTATCATAAACGGGCACGCGGAGAGGAAGAACGCTTCCAAGTGTGAACTCTCTCGCACCGTCGGAAACCTTGATAACGTATTCAAGCTCAAAGAATTCTTCAAATATTTCCTCTGGAATACGGGCACGGTAAATACCGTCGTGCTCCTCACGAGCCTCATATTCCTCGGTTTCTCCATTTGGCAGAGTTACAGCAACAGAGGCTTTTCCGATTTTGCAATCGGGATCCGCGGTGAGAACGGTAAACTCGATAGTTCCGCAATAGTCACCGTGATAGGCTTCCTTGATCGGAGCAATAGGAAGAATAGTGGGTGCGGGAGACGTCAGATCGAATTTACCCGTCTGCATATATGCGGGATATCCCGGGGTGGCGAACTCTGCGTGAGTAAGATTGATCGCGCGGCTTGGATTCATAGGATCAAACGTCCAATATGACGAGCGATGCACGGGTGTATCCCACTCAGCATAGCAATCGCTGTAAACAAGAGTGAACACAGCGCTTGTCGCATCACCTCCGCGCGGTACTATCAAAACGGTAGTTGCATCGTGACCGTTCGGTAGCGACCAAATTCCGTCAATATGCTTCAGACCGCCCGTCTTTTCGTCGGGCTCGGTAAGATCGACGGGGAAAATCTTAACGTTCCCCTCATCGATCGGATCTTTGGAATAAAAATAAGTTGCATTGATATGTGCAATAAAATCTTCCTTAGTGAAGCAATTTGCTTCGGGCAGATAGTTTTTTAAGGTGATCGGCCAATAAGCCGCGGACTCGCCCGCACCGAGAACATATTTGCCCGCTTCTCTGGAAAGAGGCAGTCTGCCCTTAGGCTCTCCCACAGGTTCTGTTTTTGCGGGATAAATGAGCGCTTCGTAATCGTAAAGGTCAACTGCCTTTTCGGTCGGATTGAAAAGCTCAACGTATGTGATAAAATCCTTGCCCTTCGGTCTGTCGAAGATTTCGGTGATCACGAGGGGAGGAAGCTCAGGCATACTTTCTTTATCAATGATCTTACAGATATAAGGCGGGAGCTTGGCATTTACCTCGCCTTCGGCATCAATGCGATAAACGAGTCGGTCACCCTTCATCGCCGATGCGGGAATATCTGCGCGATAGATCATATAAGACACGCCAAGTCGGTCATATCTATCAGAAGGGATAAGATAAAATTCCTTATCTCCCTCGATACGCATTACAAGCTTTTCGGGAGCGTTTTCGCCATAAGCACGGCAAGCAGCAGAAATGCTGAAAGGCTCACCCGCTATTGCAAACGCGGGGGAAGAATGGAGAACATTCGGGACCCCGCCGTGAAACTTCTTTATCATAAATAAGCCCTCCGTTAAAGAAAAAGATTAATCAAATATATTATACCATTTTTTCTTCAATTCTGCAATAAAAAATCGGCACTTTTTTAATAAAGTGCCGATTTTTTAATTACTTTTCGCTCAATGTTCTGAAAAGGTCAGCATAGAGAGGATCTCGTCTGATCTTTCTGACATAGAGGTAGTGATGGCGCGCGCTGTCGAATGCATAACGGCAATCGCTCGTTACGTAAGGACACGGGATCTCGACGATCTCCATCGACGAGGGAAGAGTCATACATCCGATAGCGGTTACATCCCATACAACCTTTGATCTTCCGTAGCCCCAGCTTATGTAATCACCCGTGATCGAGCAAAGGTAATTGCAAAGCTCGTTCTTACCCTTGAGGTAATAATCAAGCTCGGCGGGGGTGGTGATGAAGGAGGAACAAACTCCGTCACACGGAATCTGAAGGAAGGGGATGCGCGAGTCGAAGAGTACCTGTGCACCCGGAATATCCTGACGCAGATTAAATTCCTTGGTGTCGGGGCGCTCGAGGGCGTGTCCGCCGAGCCAGATGACCGCGCTTCTCTTGGCAATTTCGGGTTCCTTTGCCAACGCTGACGCTACGTTGGTGATGGCACCAATTGCCACGATGACGACGGGTGTTTCACGCGACATTACCGTGTTGATAATGTTGTCGCAAGCATCCGACTCGACGATATCGGTCTTCGAAGTCATAAAGCGTCTGCTTCCGCGGTAAACCGGCACCTGCTCTGCCATCACCGCATCTGTGAGCTTCATGATATTAAAGATTTCATTGTAACTTTTCTCCATTCCCTCTTCAGCGCTCGAGGAGCGGCTGTTGTAGAAAGGAGCGGCATTTACCGAAAGAAGATTGATCTTCTTTTTTGAGAGCATTGCGTATGCAAGGGCATACTGATCATCTATCTCGTTATAGGTATCTGTGTCAAGAATTATATCGATTGCCTTATCGCTCAAAAGAAGAGCTCTGAATTCGGAAAGTGTCATTTTTTGCCTCCGCGGGGATTATCTTCTGCCGTTGCCAAAATCATTTCTCGGCTTGCGCTGACGAAGAATGGACATTATATCGTCAAAGCTGTCACCGGGATTCTGCTGAGCGGGGCGCTGGGGCTGAACCGGCTGGGGAGCGGGCTGAGGAGCGGGCGCCGGCTGGGGAGCGGGTGCGGGAGCTTCAGCTACGGGAGTGGCGGGAGCGGGCGCCGGCTGAGGTGCTGCCTGGGGTGCGGGAGCGGGCTGAGGCGCGGGTCTCTGCGCGGGAGCGGGACGTGCGGGCTGTGCGGGACGCGCGGGAGCCTTATGCTCATCGTGACCGGGGTTTTCAAAACCGGTTGCGATAATGGTGATCTTCATCTCATCCTCAAGATCGGGATCGAATGCAGCTCCCCAGATTACGTTCGCATCGGGATGTGCCTCTGCGGTGATCATGGTCGAAGCGAGGTCTGCGTCCTCGAGTCCTACATCGGGGGACATGGTGATGCTTACAAGAATACCGGTTGCGCCCTTGATGGATGTTTCGAGAAGCGGGCTGGAAATTGCAGCCTTTGCCGCGATCTCAGCCTTGTCCTTACCGGTTGCCGAGCCTGTACCCATGTGAGCATAACCTGCATCGCGCATTACGCTTGTGACGTCAGCGAAGTCAAGGTTGATGAAGCCGGGAACGTTGATGAGTTCGGAAATGCTCTGAACGCCGCGACGGAGAACGTCGTCCGCGATCTCGAAAGCATTCTTGAGGGTTATGCGGGTCTCGGAAACCTGCTTGAGTCTTTCGTTAGGAATGATAACGAGGGAGTCAACGTAATTGCGAAGCTCCTCAATACCCTTTTCCGCCTGAAGCATACGGCGGCGGCCCTCAAAGAGGAAGGGCTTGGTTACGATTGCAACCGTGAGAATATCCATTTCGTGTGCGATTCTTGCAACAACGGGAGCCGCGCCGGTACCTGTTCCGCCGCCCATACCGGTTGCAATGAATACCATATCTGCACCTGCAAGTGCAGCGCGGATCTCTTCTGCATTCTCCTCAGCTGCGCGCTGACCGATCTCGGGATTTGCGCCTGCGCCGTGACCCTTGGTGATCTTCTCGCCGATGGGAATAAGTGTGGGAGATACAGAATTGCGGAGAGCCTGACGGTCGGTGTTTACCGCGATAAACTCAACGCCTCTGATATTTGTGTCGATCATTCTGTTGACCGCGTTGTTACCGCCGCCGCCAACGCCGACTACTTTAATATTTACTCCGCTTTCAAGAATATCGTCGCTTGTGTTAAAGTTGTCGTGTTCGTAATTGTAAGCCATTTTCAATTCCTCCGATTTTATAGGTAAAGTTATTATTTACATTATTATGATATAATTTTTTCTCCAAAATTTCAAGTATCTTCGGGAAAATTCTGTTTTGTAATTTCTGCCGATATGGGAAATCATTCCCTTGCCGTGGGGTCGATATCCGCATTTATGACAATGCCTGCGATATCCACCACTCTGACGTCAACAATTCCGCCCGTTTCGCATTTGTCGGAATTATCTCCGATCATCTTTGCAGCTGTTGCCAGCTTCAGCTTCATATCCGAGGGCGAGCCGAACATCACGCGGAATTCCGAATCGATACACGCCACAATGTCGAATTTCTTATCGAAATATACATTATCAACGCGACCTTTAAGCTCTGAATCAGAAAGCAAAGTAAGGAATTCCGTGATATGATCGCAATTATCTCCGTCAGCGAAAATCAAATTTTCTCCAACTATTGCGCGTGATACAAGAGGTAATTCAATATCAATCAGATTCGCAAATCTTCCGCTCGAGTCCGCTCTTTCCAGCACGCGAAGATCCGCGCTTACCGCATAGTACTCACCGAATATTTCCGCACAAAACGCGGGGGCTTCGTCTGCAAGCGTAATTATCACCGTGCCGGGCAGTTCAAATGTGATCTTACAACTTTTCAGATAAGGAAGCGACGCTCGCAAAGCATTCTCCATTGTTTTGACCTTAAATATCGGCAAGCTGTCACCGATTTCGATCTCGGCGGTATTGAGTATCTCTTCCCCGCTATATGCCTCACTTCCCTCAATTCTGACATTCTCAACGACAAGATGCGATGCCGCGAATCTCGCCATAGGCCAGATAAGAAGAAGTATCAAGGCAATTCCAAGGCAGATCATCAAGATCTTTGCCTTTTCTCTTTTGTCGTCAAGTGTCGCTTCTTCAGCTTTGAGAGGCTTCATTGAAGGAAACATTATGTTGTCTGCCTGATCTTTTTTGAAATTCTCAAGCCAGCGTCTGCGTCTGCTTTCTGACATTGCGTATCTGCGAACGTAAACCTTTTCTTCCTTTTTTACATAGGTCGAAACGTTTGAATTGCTCGCACTCGGATTCGAAGGTCTTTCCGCGGGTTTATTCTGTTTTATGAGATTCATCCCAATCGGAGCACCTTCTTTCTTTATATTCCTTGCGAATTATTTTTTACTTTTCGAGAGCCTTATAAGCTCATCAAATATCAGTTTATTGGAATCGAGGGGGGCAAATCCCGCGATAGCCTTTTCCATTGCCGCTCTTCTTGCGCCGTCCTCAAGAAGTGAAGCGACCTCTTTGCAGATCTTGCCGTTCACAAGCTCGGGCTCGCGGATCATACAAGCACCGCCAATGTCGGCAAGAGCCTTTGCGTTCTTTGTTTGCTGATCGTCGGTTACGTTGGGCGAGGGGATAAGTATTGCCGCCTTTCCCTGACGCGCAAGCTCCGAGATCGTAATAGCTCCCGCACGGCTGATTATTATGTCTGCCGCCGCCATACGAAGGGGCATATCGTAAATATATTGCAGAAGCTCTATGTTTTCGTATTTATCAAGTTCCTCGCCGAGGAATCGTTCATTGACAGATTCAAAATGATCGCCGCCCGTTGCGTGGGTATATTTTACATTTTTGTTTGCGCTGACGTAATCGCGCATAAGCTCGATTGCCATATCGTTCATCGCCGCCGCACCAAGGCTGCCGCCGAAGGAAACGATGTATTTCGAATTAAGCGGAATTCCGAGTTGCTTTCTTGCATCCTCGCGGCTGATGTTGCCGAACTCACCGAGCATCGGGCATCCGACCTGCATCACCTTGCCGCTCTTGCCGAGAATCTCGGCGCTGACTGCAAAATTAGTGAATATGCGGTCAACATAGGGAACGAGCTTTCGAACCGCAAGTCCGGGGACTGCATTGGATTCGTGAACCGCCGTCGGGATATTCATTCTTGAAGCCGCAACAAGTATCGGCCAGCTTACGTATCCGCCGGTTCCGACAACGAGGTCGGGTTTGAATTCCTTGATTATCTTCTTTGCCTTCACGGGCGAAACCGCCGCGAGCCAAAGGGATCTGATATTATATAGCGAGAGTGAACGGCGAATGCCGCGCACGTCAACGTGGTAAAGCTTATACCCCGCCTTCGGAACGAGCTGATTTTCAAGGCCTCGAACCGTGCCGACGAATGCGATCTCGGCGTCGGGAATATTCTTTTTGATTGTATTGGCGATTGCAAGCGCGGGATTAACGTGTCCGCCCGTGCCTCCGCCCGTCACAAGAACCCGCATTTCAGGGCTCCTTTCGGTTTATTTTTTCTGTGTGCAGAATCTCGAAAGTCCAAGGATGATTCCCATATCGATCATCTGCGAAATCGTTGCGCTTCCTCCGCTTGAAAAGAAAGGAAGTGAGATTCCCGTGTTCGGAAGCATTCCGCTTACAACTCCGACGTTGAGAAAAACGTGGATGGCAAGCTTGAAGGTCAGTCCGTAGATCACGAGAGCAGTAAATTTATCGGGTGCGCGGGAGCCAAGGATGATTCCTCTTGCAACCAGCGCGAAGAAAAGCAAAAGTATTGCGGTAGCTCCAAAGAAGCCAAGCTCCTCGCAAATTATCGTGAAAACGAAGTCGTTCTGCGGCTGTGATACGTAACCGTATTTCAAATTTGAATTCCCAAGGCCAACTCCGAAAAGTCCGCCCGAGCCGATCGCGTAAAGTCCTTGCGTTGACTGCCAGTTGTTGGTCAGCGAGTTCGAGCTCTTGTCAAAGAAGCTTACAACTCTCTGCCTTGCGTAATCGGTGCTGAGGATCAGTGCCACTATTACCGCACCGAACGGTATAACCGAAACAAACCATCCAAGATAAGTTCCGCCAAGAAAGAGCATTCCGAACCCGATCGCACCAATGATAATCGTTCCCGAGAAATGGTCCTCAAGCAGAACGAGCACGCAAACAAGGATGAATATCAGCGAAGGAACGAAAAAGCCGTGAACAAAGGAGTATTTGTTAAATCCCTTCGATGTGACCGCCTTGTCGTGCCTTGTCAGATAGAGTGCCATCAAAAGAATTATGCCCGTTTTTGCAAGTTCGGAGGGCTGAAGTGTGAAGAAGCCGAGGTTAAGCCATCTTTGCGCTCCTCCGCCGGTAACGCCGACAAAAAGCACGGCAATGAGAAGCAGGATCGATCCGCCGTAAAACGCTATCGAAAAGATCCTCATAAGTCGAGGCTGTGAGCAGAAGTAGATGAATCCCGAAACCACCAAGCCGCTGACCAGGTGTTTTACGTGGTTCATAACAAAGTAGAATCCCGAGCCGTAAGCCTCTTCGGCATAAGCCGAGCCGGCGCTGAATGAAAGCACTGCACCGAGTGCAAGCAAAAGCACATATATCACGGCGAAAAATGCATCGGGTCTGCTTTGCAGTATCAAAAGCGAGGCTTCGTTTTCCTCGATCAAGCCCTTATCCTTTTTGTGGCTGATGAGCAAGGATGAGGATCTTTTTGCGCGGCGGCGTTTTATGCCGTCACCGCTGACCGACGGCGAATGTTTTCTTTTATCAAACCACGCCATAACGGCAGCCTCCCGATTTTTTGAGTAGAATTAAAGTCCCAGATAAGCGAGTACACACGCGATGGCAGTAATCAGAGCGAAAACGCCGACGATCTTGACCTCGCTCCATCCGCATTTTTCAAAATGATGATGGATCGGAGCCATCTTGAAGATGCGCTTTCCGTGTGTGATCTTGAAGTAGCCGACCTGAAGAATAACAGATGCGACTTCAATGAGGTAGATGATTCCCGCGATCATAATGATAAGAGGTTCTTCAATCAGAAACGCCATACCGACAACTGCACCGCCGAGGTAAAGCGAACCGGTGTCACCCATAAAGATCTTTGCGGGGTAGAAATTGTACATAAGGAATCCGACAGTACCGCCGATAACGGTCGCGGGGAAAATTGCAAGCTCGGGACGAAGCATTACAAATGCAACAACAGCAAAGAATGCGCCAACAACTGCGGAAACGCTCGAGCAAAGACCGTCAATACCGTCGGTCAGGTTGACCGAGTTGACCATACCCGCAATAAAGAGGATTGCAAAGAAGTAGTAGAAGATACCAAGCTCAAGCTCAATATCGAAATAGGGAATTTCAAGCGCGGTGTCAATGAATCCGCACGCGCTCATTGCCCAAAGGTAAGCGGCGGCAACCAAAAGCTGAAGAAGAAGCTTCTGCCAAGCAAGAAAGCCTTGATTCTGCTTTTTGATAAGCTTGGTGTAGTCATCAAAGAATCCGATAAGACCGTTGAGGAGCGCGAGTGCCAAAGTCAGCCAAACACCGAGCAGTTCTTTTTCTCTTCCAAAATAGAGATAAACTCCGCTGATCACGGCAATTCCGATGATGGTCGCGATTATGAATCCAAGACCGCCCATAATCGGCGTTCCCTCCTTGCCCTTGTGCCAACGGGGACCGATTTCATATATCTTCTGCCCGATCTTGCGGCTTTTGAGCACGGGTATCAGCTTTCGAAGGATAAGCCAAGTGACAAAAAATACTCCAAGTGTCATGGCAAAAAATTCAATCAGCATCCGTTCCTTCATGGCTATCATCCTTTATCTGTAATCAAAAATCAAAGAAGTTTTTTAAGTTCGTCGGCAACACGTTCTGCCGCTATCATTCGGCTTGCCTTGAGAATCAGCACGTCGCCCTCCGAGAGAAGCTTTGCAAGTGCCTTTGCGGGAGAGAGCGCATCGCTTCTGTCGCTGAAACGCAGAACCTTATCCTCGCCGCGCTTATCCGCAAAGCCGTTTGCAATCATTTCCGCACGCTCGCCGAAGGTTACAAGGAGATCCACGCCCGCATCTGCAAAGCATTCGCCAACCGCGTAATGAAGTGCGGGAGAGTTCTTTCCAAGCTCAAGCATATCTCCGAGAAGCGCAACCTTTTTGCCATTTCTGTGCGAAGCGACCGTTGAAAGCACCGCTGCAGCGGCTCTCATTGATTCAGGGCTTGCGTTGTAGCAGTCCGAAATGATCTTGATACCCGCAACGTCCGTCATTTGCTGACGAAGTCCAACGGGTCTGTATGCGGCAAGGCCGCGTCTGATCCTTTCGGTATCAATACCCACCATTCGTCCGACCGCAACGCCCGCAAGCGCAGCAGCGACGTTATGCTTTCCTATCGAGGGGATCTCAAGGTCATAGATCATCTCGCCCTCGCAGGAAGCATCAAAAGTCATACCAGCCTCATCCGAGGTGATTTTGGAGGCGAAGTATTCAGAATTTTTATCATCGGTTGAGAAATAGCTTACTCTGCTGTCGGTCTTGCCTTCATCTGCAAGCAAGGGTTCATTTCCGCAAAGGAGCAGATGACCGTTTTCTGCAAGCGAACTCTTGATCTCAAGCTTTGCCGCCGCAATATTCTCACGCGAGCCGAGAAGCTCCATATGCGCCGTACCGATCGTGGTTATAACTCCGATCTCGGGGCACGCAATGTCGGAAAGAAGCTTTATCTCGCCGGGTCCCGTCATTCCCATTTCAAGAACGGCGAAGTCCGCATCCTCAGAGAGTGTCAGGAGCGACATTGGAAGTCCGATCACGCTGTTGAAGTTGCCCTCCGTCTTCCAAACCTTTCCGGCTGTCGAAAGAACAGATGCGATAAACTCCTTCGTCGTGGTCTTTCCCACGCTTCCCGTGACGCCCACGCGTCTTGCCTTGCAGTTCTTCGAATACTCATATCCGAGTCTGCCGAGTGCTTTCACGGTATCTTCAACAAGAATTATCGGGATATCCGAACCTTCGGGAATCCTTGAGCAAAGAGCGCAACCCGCACCCGCCGCGATCACCGAGGGAAGGAAATTGTGTCCGTCAACTCTCTCACCGACTATCGCGATGAAGAGCGAGCCTTCCTCGACCTCTCTCGAATCGGTGCAAACCGAGCTGATCTTTGCCGAGCCGTCGCCTATCAGGCTACCGCCGCAAAGGCTTGCAAGCTCCGCTACTGTTGGTATATTATTGGCAAATCTAACTTTCATAACCGTTTTTCCCTTTGTTTTCTTCTCTTCCCGCAAGCTCCTCAAGCACCGCGTGCTCGACTATGACTGACTCATCAAAATTACGTCTGCCACCAATTCCGATCTCGTATTTTTCGTGGCCTTTTCCGCAAAGGAAGATAACGTCGCCGTCCTTCGCAATTCTGACGGCGTATTTTATCGCATCGGCGCGCGACACGATAACTGCGTGCTCGCTTTCGGGATCAATTCCCGAAAGAATATCGGCAATGATGTCCTCCGGCAGCTCGCTGCGGCTGTTGTCCGACGTTATTATCGTCACATCGGCAATCGAGGTTGCGATTCTGCCCATCTGCGGGCGTTTGCTTTTATCCCTATCGCCCCCGCAACCAAAGACGAGGATAAGCTTAGATGATTTCGGCAAAAAGCTTTTTGCCGCGTTCAGTATGTTTTCAAGCGCATCGGGTGTGTGCGCGTAGTCGACGTAGACCGATGCGGCGTAGCCCGAAGCTACCTTGACCCGTTTGAGCCTTCCGGGCGCTCCACCGAAGCCCGATATAGCCTCCGCAACGCATCCCGCGCTGACACCGAGATCAAAGGCAACCGCGGCGGCGGCAAGAGTGTTGTCAACCGTGAATCTTCCGGGGATCGGAGATCGTATCTCACACACAGTGTTTTTCGAGCGATATGTGTATGAAATGCCGTTTACACCGCAAAGCTTTGTTTTGTCGGCTTTGAAATCCGCCTCACCCTTGCCCGCTCCCGAGTAAAACAGCAATTTAGCTCGGCATCCCATCGCGCGCGCGTACGCGCGATAACGAGAGGCATAAGAATCGTCAAGATTTATATATGCACGCTCACATTTTTCGAGAAGTGAGGCTTTTGCAAGAAAATAATTTTCGAGATCCGAATGAAAATCAAGATGCTCGGGGGTAAGATTGGTGAAGATCGCAGCATAAAAATTCAGGGGCTCAAGTCTTCCCATAGCAAGCGCATGTGAGCTTGCCTCGATAAAGACGTATTCCGCGACGTCCCGCTTCATTTCCGAAAGAACTCGATAAAGTACCTCGGGCTCGGGCGTTGTCATATCACCTTTTTCGATTTCAAGAAGTCTTTTCGGCGTTCTGCAATAGACCGTGCCGATCAGACCACATTTTGAGAGCGACGCGGAAAATATGGCGTCAAGCATAAAGCTTACCGTTGTTTTTCCGTTCGTTCCAGTGACCGCGATCAGCTTCATATCGCGTGCAGGATGCCCGTAATAAGCGTCCCAAAGCCGCGCAAGAGCACCTCGCGTATCCTCGGTATATATAACGGTGACTCGGCTCGGCAGGTCATAAAGCTCATCCTCAGCAAGTATGGCGGTGGCGCCTTTGGCAACCGCCTCTTTTGCGTGAGAATGACCGTCGTGAATGCGGCCTCGAATGCACACGAACAGGGAATTTTCCCCCGCCGAGCGCGAGTCTGAAGATATCGAATCGATCGTGATGTTTTCGTCCCCGCAGGCTCTGTAATATATCCCCGCGGAACGCAGTAGTTCTTGAAGAAGCATGAAATCCTCCGATGAAGTATTGCTTTTTCATCCTTGGATTTTTTGCATCCTTAATTTTTAGTCACTGACGTCGGTGTGGCGGAAGGTTACCGTGATAACGTCGCCGCGTGTCGCGGTTGTTCCCGCCTCGGGATACTGCGAAACTACTACAGCTCCGCTTCCCACGTCATAATTTGTTGTTCCTTCAATGCTGATGTTGAATCCCGCGTTGATAAGGACTCGGTTGACCGCTGAAGCGCTCATTCCGATAACGTTTGGCACGGTTAAATCGGTGCTCGGCGCGGCATCGCCAACGTAAAGAACGATCTTTCCGTTTTGCTTCGAAAGCTTGCTTCCTGCGGCGGGCACCTGAGCCGTTACCTTTTCGCCGTTTCCTATGATCTCAACCTCAAGCCCGTTCTTGCGGATAGCCTCGCGGGCGGTGAAGGACATCATTCCCATATAGTTGCCAACCTCAACCTCGAGCTTTGCAGCCTCAGAGGAGGTGTATACAGCCTCAACGCCAAGCGCGGGAAGCATCTGCTCAAGGCAATTTGCAACGTAGGGTGCTGCAACGTAGCTACCGAAAACGTTGGTGCAAGTGGGTTCGTCAACAATGATGATGATTGCGATCTCGGGATCCTCCGCAGGCGCGAAAGCCGCGCAGGAGCCGATTCTGAGTGTTTCGTCGTCACCGATCTTCTCGGAGGTACCCGTTTTAGCCGCTACTCGATAACCCGCGACGTAAGCGTTTCTCGAGCCTCCGTTGCCCGAAACACCCTCCTCGAGAATCGAGGCAACTGTTTTGCAAACAGAGGTGGAAACGACCTGTCTGATCGCTTTGGTTTGGTGCTGCCAAACCGTGTTTCCGTCCGAGTCGGTCATTGACTCGACCATATAAGGCTCTACAAGAGTTCCACCGTTTGCGACCGCAGAGATCGCGGTCAAATGCTGTATCATACTGATCTTGAAGTTTTGTCCGAAGGAGGCAACCGCAAGGTCAACGGGTCCAAATGAGTTTTCGTCCCAAAAGCTGCTTCTGCCCTCACCCGGGAGGTCGATGCCTGTTTTTTCAAGATATCCGAAATTTCTTACGTAACTATAAAATGTTGGTCTGCCGATGCGTTCGGCGAGAGTCATCATGCAGGGGTTGCAGGATTGCTGAAGACCGCCCGCAAATGTCAGCTTACCGTGACCGGTGACCTTGTGGCAATGGATAACGCTTCCGTAAAGGTTAAGCGAGCCTCGGCACACAAAGGTTTCGTTGAGATTCGACGCGCCGGTTTCAAGAGCCATTGCGGTTGTGATGATCTTGAAGGTCGAACCCGGCATATAAGTGAAGGTCAGCGCCTTATTTTGCCACATTTGATTGAGAAGTGACGCACGAAGTGAGGAATAACCCTCGTCCCCTTCAGCGAGCCCGCTTGCCTGCATCTGCTCGAGGTATTCGGAGCTGAGTGTCCAAGCATCGTTCAAGTCAAAATCGGGGTAAGTAGCCATAGCGTACACCGCGCCGGTCTTGACGTTCATAACCATTCCGGCTACGCCCGCCTGTGCGCCCGATTCTTTATAGGTCGCTTCAAGCTGTTCCTCGAGGATCTCCTGAATCTTTATGTTTATCGTGGTATTCAGATTATACCCGTCAACCGCATCAATAACGCTTTGATACTTATAAGGCATTTCGTTGCCGTAAGCATCTCGAGCCGTTATGATCTTGCCGGGAGTTCCCGCAAGCTCTTTATTATAATAGTATTCAAGTCCGTAAAGGCCGTCACCGTCGCGCCCCGTAAATCCGAGCACGTGTGCTGCAAGATCGCCGTATGCGTAATTTCTGACGCTCATAGGCTCAACGTAGATGCAATTTGAAACCTTAAGCTCTGCGATAAGCCCAAGGACCGCATCCGCTTGTGCGGAATTTGCCTCGCGAAGCACGGTAGCATCAAGGCTCTTTGTCTTGCCCGTCATAGCGTAGATCGTGTCGTAATCGATTCCGAGAAGCTCGGAAAGCCCGCGGCTGATCTTTACGTCAAGGTCAAGTCTTTCAACCTTTCCCTTTTCCTTAGCCGTCTTCATCTCGTCGTGTATCGTCTTGGGTGCGATGAAAATTCGGTATGCCGTTTTATTGGAGGCAAGCAAGATCCCGTTTGAATCATAAATATTTCCGCGCTCGGAAATTATCGTTGATTCCGTGGTGAGCTGATCGATAACCTTGTTTTTGTAGTAATCAAAATCCACAGTTTGCAGCGAAAAAATTCGAACTATCAACGCCAGAAAGGCAACTGCCATTACGGCAAGGCCGATAAAGGCTCTTATTGTTAATCCCGTGCCGATTTTTTCGTTTTGCATCTCTGTTTGATCCCTACTTTTGCGGTTTGTTGCGAAAATTGTTTGAGTCAAGGGAAAGCGAGTCTGCCTTCCCTTGTCTTATAAATTTTATTCTGAGTTTTTCTTTTTTATTCGTTACCTACGCGAATTCCAAGCGCACTGAGGAGCGCGGGAACGAGAGAGGTATCTTCTTTTTCGGAAAAGCTTTCGATAGTGTCAATATCATTGAGGCGGAGAACCTTGAGTGTGCTCTGATTGAGCTTTATCATTCCGTACTCGTTGATTGCTATAGATTCGATCTCACGCAGGTCGAGTCCGCTTTCATATTCAGCCTCAAGTCTTGCTTCCATATTTTCAAGTGCCGCAAGTTCGTTGCGTTTCTCTGCAAGAGTCGAGCTTGCTTCGCTCTTGAGCACGCCGAGAGTGATCGGAAGTGCTACAACGAATGCAAATATCATCACCCAAGCAATGCCCGCCGCCGAGGAAGCCATTCGTCTGCGATACTTTCTGTCCGGCTTGATGAAGGTGTGCTGGGGGAACCACTGATCAAAGAATCTTGTAACACTGCCGGATATGGTGGTATCCGAGCCTTCAACACGAGCAACACTGTGACCGTCGGAAGCCATAACGCTTTCGCGAACAGATCCCGAACGCTCTCCGCAGGAGCGCACGTTATAAACGGTTGCGGGGCGAGGATTTACGTGGTAGGTCTTGCGCGGGTTCTTGCCGTACTCGGGAATTCGCGTTTCGGCAACGATCATACGCATATAGTCCTCGTGAGTCATAACGCGAACACCGTCTGCGTCTCCGCTTCTGTAATTATTTCCGCCGACCGAGGTCATAATATCCGCAAGTCTGTATGACTCGGGATATTCGGAAGCGCTCTTTCTTTCGCGCTCTACCTGACGTTCAAGTTCAGCCTGTATATCCTTAAGCGATTCGAATTCTTCGTCGCCGATGCCGATCGACTTTATCGCAGAACTGTAATCAACTCTGAAATTTCTGTGAGTCTTTTTCATTTCATTATCCTTCTTAGCTCTATAACTTTTCCGCTACTCTGAGCTTTGCGCTGTGCGCGCGGGGATTTTCCTTGAGCTCCTCGGGTGAGGAAACTATCGGTTTTTTACTGACTATCTTTATTTTTGGCTTATTTCCGCAAACACATACGGGGAAATCGCGGGGACAAGTACATCCTTGTGCGAGTTGTGCGAAGGCTTCCTTGACCGCGCGGTCCTCAAGCGAGTGGAATGTGATGATCGCGAGCCTTCCGCCGGGAGCAAGAAGGCTTACGGCATCCCTCACGGCTTTTGCAATTATCTCAAGCTCGCCGTTGACCTCAATGCGTATTGCCTGGAAGGTTCTCATCGCGGGATGATGCTTGAGGTATCTGCCACCGTCGGGAAAAGCACTCTTGATTATCTCAACGAGCTCGCCGGTTCTTTCGATCGGTCGTTCTTCCCTTCTTTTGCAGATCTTTTCTGCGATCTTACCTGCGAATTTTTCTTCGCCGTAATCACGGATGATCCTGATAAGCTCGCTCTTCTCATAATTGTTAACGACGTAGGCGGCATCGAGAGGCGCCGTTCTGTCCATTCTCATATCGAGAGGTGCATCGTGCATATAGGAAAATCCGCGTTCGGGAGTATCGAGCTGATGCGAGGAAACTCCAAGGTCAAGGAGTATTCCGTCAAGGGCTTCGATTCCCTTATCTACACAAACCTTTGCCATATCGACAAAGTTGGATTTGACGACCTCGGCGCGGTCCCCAAAGCGAGAAAGCCTTTCACTTGCCACGGCAATTGCCGTATCATCTCTGTCAAGTGCGATCAGCTTGCCCGTTGTGAGCTTTGAGGCAATGGCGCTCGAATGCCCCGCGCCGCCAACAGTTCCGTCAAGGAACATCCCGTCCCCGTGCAAGGAGAGAGCATCAAGGACTTCATCGAGCAATACGGGCTTGTGCGAAAACGTCGGCAATTCTCCGCCCGCAGGGGAACCCGAACGATTAATTTCTTTCATGTTACTCATATCAGATCAGCTTCTTCATAACGCTGTGCAAAGAACTCTGCCTGCTCGGGCGTTGTTCCGACAAATACGCTTTCGGGCCAGATCTCGGCGTGGTCGAAGCAACCGTCGATAACGGTGGGACCTCCAAGACCGGCAAATGCAACGAGCGAAGCTCCGATTACAACTCTTCCCTGAGCATCGGGAGTAAGAGTATCGCCGTTTCCGTTGAGATAATTGATCATCTGAGCTTTTTCTTTACCGGTGAGCTTGGGGCTTTCCTTGATTTTTCTCATAAGCTCCTCAAGGTACTCGACGGAGGAAATGACGAGAGAGCGTCTATCCTTGATGTTCGGGAAAATAACGAAGTTAGTTCCCAATGCCTCGCGATGCTTCGCGGGGATGAAAATTCGGTTTTTACTGTCAAGATTATGGGTAGCTCTGCCCATTATCGGGATAAATCCTGCCATTTTCATCTCTCCTCTCGTAAATTTTGCGCCACTGCGGTGTTTTTATGCTCCACCGAAGCTATTTTTGCGCCCATCGGTTTCTTCACCGCCCCAAAGTGTGGGAAATTCTATGGGATTCCCAAACAATTCGCGGTATTTTAAGCCATTCTTAACCACTTTTAGGTGCCATTATTATATAACATTTAAGCACTCAAATCAAGTCTTTTCTGAAAATTTCTTAATATTCACAAAAATTTTATCGCAAAATACTACCGGAGAGGCCATTTGAGCCTATATTATTTGCTATTTTGTGTTGTAATTCCTTTTTATTATCATAATTGTTATTTATTTACATTTTATAATACAAAGAAGTCCTCGGTGTCGAAAAAATATCGTTCACCGAGGATGAAATCAGTACAAAAAAGGTACGGGAAACGCCGCGGCGTTCCCGTACCTTTTGATATTCAATTAGTTTGTATAGTTATCGAAGTAACCCTGGATCCAAACGATGGGAGTTCCCTTGTCACCGGAACCGGAGGTAAGGTCGCAAAGAGTACCGATAAGGTCGGTGAGTCTTCTGGGAGTGGTTCCCTGAGAAGCCATCTGACCGTAAAGGTTAGAATTCTTCGCCTTGATTCTCTCTGAGATAGCAGCCTTGAGCTCCTCGCCGGAGAGGTTAGCATACTCGTTATCAGCAAGGTACTTGAGCTTGATCTCGTTGGGAGTTCCCTCGAGTCCTGCGGTATAAGCGGGAGATACGCAGGGGTCTGCAAGCTCCCAGATCTTTCCTACGGGATCCTTGAATGCGCCGTCGCCGTAAACCATTACTTCAACGCACTTGCCGGTAGCGGCAAGGATCTTGTCTCTTACAGCATCAACAACGGGCTGACAATCTCTGGGGAAGAGCTTAACAACTTCCTCAGTGGACTTGTTAGAGCCGAGAAGACCGTAGTTTTCGTTGTATCCGCTTCCGTTAACGGGCGCGGAAAGAATATCATCCATACCGTAAACGGTCTCTGCACCTGCATCCTTGAGAAGCTTCTTGTTGCGGAAGCGGGTGTGGATATCTGCGCAGATAACGTGCTTTGTATAGTTAAGAATAGCTCTTACATCGTTGGCAAGAATGATCTTGCACTCACAGCCGCAGGACTCAACAAGCTCGCGGTAGTATTCGATATAGTCAACGCCGGTAAAGGTGTGCTTGTGGTAACCGAAAAGCTCACGGTACTTCTCTTCCGTGAGAACGTCAGTAACGGGATTTACACCGGATCTGTCAAAAACGTCAATGTCAATGAGATGGTTTCCTACCTCATCCGCAGGGTATGAAAGCATGATAATGATGGACTTAAGTCCCTTTGCGATACCCTTAAGGCAGATAGAGAAACGGTTACGGGAGAGAATGGGGAATACGATAGCAGCCTCTCCGCCGGGGAATTTTGCGCGGACATCTGCCGCAATTTGATCGATGCTTGCGAGGTTACCCTGAGCACGGGCAACGATAGATTCGGTCATCGCGATAACGTCGCGGTCGCGAATCTCAAGATTTTCCGACTTTGCTGCTTCAATAACGCTGTCTGCAACGATAGTAGCGATATCATCGCCTACCTTGATAATAGGTGCGCGAACGCCTCTTGAAACTGTTCCGATAAGTCTTGCCATAAATATTTCACCTTCCTTGGTGTTAGAATACAAATTTATGTAAATCTCAAAAAGGAAACTTACAATATATTATACCTCTATATTAGCCAAATGTCAAGAAAAATCTTTTATTTTTTCATTAAATTGATGCAAATTTACATTTTATTGGAATTTTAATCACTGTTTGCGTTATAAAGATAGTATTTTCCGTCATCCAGAACCACGATTGAATTTTCGTCATCCTTTACAGAGAATATCTCACAACCGATCGGTCTGAAAGCGGCTGTAAAATCGCGTTTGTCTGCTTGATGCAGTTCTTCTTCGCTTTCATAATAAGACTTTACTTTATAAAGTATCTCACCGAGTTTTTCGCCGATCCGTGATTCGTCAACCTCTTTGTTTTCCCAAGCGCCATCGTAAGTTTTGCCGTTCACGCGCACAAAATCCATCCAATCGACGAGAATATGCGTTATTAACGCTGTAGTTTCCACAGGGGCAGACGTTTCTTCACTTTCGGGAAGCACAGTGATCTCAGGGGGCGGACCGCCGCAAGAATATTCTTCCCCGCACGAGATCACAAAAAGGCACAACGCAAGCAATGTCAAAAAAGATATTTTCTTCATTTTCGTTCTCCTTTCGGTTTCTTCACTAATAAAGACGCCAAAACCGCAAAAAAGTTCCGCTTTTTCAAAAATTTTCTCAAAAAAAGCCGAGAAATTTTCATCCTCGGCTTTTTGATTATTAAATTTTCAATCTTGTAAGGCTTCCAAAGCCATGCTTCTTTGCAAGTTCTTCCGCCTGATCGAATCCGAGAAGCAGTGTTTCTTTCGCGTGAGAATCCGCGCCGTAGGTCACCTTGCCGCCCGCATCGTAAATGATATCAAGTATCGCGGGATCGGGGTACGGAGTCTTGCGCCAACCGCGGCTGATCGCACCCGCATTGATCTCAAAGAGATTGCAGAGCTTCATATTTTCGTCAATTGCTTCACGGACAGCCGCGAGATAAGCCTCTGAACGCACGTCAAAGAGCTTATTTTCACCGTCACCGTTGAACTTTGTGACAAGATCCATATGCGCTATGATATCGCAACCGGTAACGCGCGCGATATCTTTTGCAAATCCCATATAACGAATTGCAAAAGCTTCGGCATCGCCGCCGCAAAGCTCATCAATGCTCGCCTGTATGATCTCGGGTGAACGGTCTGTCGCGTAAAATTTGCCGTCAACGTATAAGTTATGAAATGCGCCGATAACGTAATCGTAATCGTGATTATCGTCGTATGCAAAAATATCCCTCTCAATACCGCGAAGTATTTTGATCTTATCCGAATACTTATCCTTCAAACGCTCTATGCATTCGTTGTACCCATCAAGATCACGCACGGAGTAATCCTCCGCACCGGGACAGGGAGCGTGACCCGAAAAGCCAATTGTGTCCATCCCGAGCCTAATCGCCTCAAGAACGATCTCCTCGGGCGTGCTTTTGCCGTCACAGTAGGTTGTATGCGTATGGTAATTGAAGAAAGCCATTACTTCATCTTCTCCTGTTTGATCTTCTTATCGACCACGTGACGGCTTGCAAGCTCTGCGCGAACCTCGTCAAGCGAAATGTCCATCTCCGTCATCATTACCATGATGTGATAAGTAAGATCCGCGATTTCAAATATAGCCTCTGCGCGGTCGCCGCCCTTGCCCGCAATGATGACCTCGGTGCATTCCTCGCCGACCTTTTTGAGAATCTTGTCAATACCCTTTTCAAATAGGTATGTGGTGTAAGAACCTTCCTTTGGGTTCGTCTTTCTGCCCTCAATGAGCTTCATAAGATCATCAAGGCAGAAAGCCTGCTCGGCGTTTTCATCCTCATAGATGTCCTCAAAGAAGCAAGAGCGAGCACCCGTGTGGCAGGTGGGACCGTCGGGCTTTGCCGTGATCAGCAGAGTATCCGCATCGCAGTCTGTCTTGATCGAAACAACGTTCAGGAAATTGCCCGAAGTTTCACCCTTCAGCCAAAGCTTCTGCCTTGAACGGCTGAAAAAGCAGACTTTTTTCTGCTCGAGAGTTATACCGAGGCTTTCAGCGTTCATATAGCCGAGCATCAGCACCGCGCCGTCCGCCTCGTCGGTGATTATAGCGGGAATGAGCCCGTCTGAATTATATTTAAGATTTTTGATATCAAACATTTGTGTACCTCACAGAGATTCCCGCATCGCGAAGGCTTGCCTTCAAATCGGGTATTTTGATCTTGCCGAAATGGAAAATAGTTGCGGCAAGTCCGGCATCAACGCCGGGGAGAGTGTTAAAGAGAGTGATAAAGTCGTCAATACTTCCGGCACCGCCCGAAGCAACGATCGGTACGTCCGCGACCTCGCTGACCGCGCGAAGCATTTCAATGTCGAATCCACCGCCGACACCGTCGGTATCGATCGAATTGACAACTATCTCGCCCGCGCCGTTGCGAACACCGCGCTCGATCCATTCGATAGCATCAATTCCCGTGTCAACTCGCCCTCCGTTTTTGAAAAGGCTGAATCTTCCGTCAACGCGCTTGATGTCCGCGCTGAGAACAACACATTGGCTTCCGTAACGTTCAGCCGCGCGGGGGATGAGATCGGGATCGCTGATCGCGCCCGAATTGACGCTGACCTTATCTGCACCGCATTTGAGAACGCGGTCGAAATCGTCGAGAGTCCTGATTCCACCGCCGACAGTCAAAGGAATAAAGACCTTTGAAGCCACTCGGCGAAGGGCATCGGTGAAAAGCTGTCTTCCGTCCGAAGATGCAGTAATATCATAAAAAACAAGCTCGTCTGCGCCGCAATCGCTGTAAAACTCGGCAAGCACTTCGGGGGAGGAAACGTCGCGCAGATCGGCGAAATTAACTCCCTTGACCACGCGCCCGTCGCGCACGTCAAGGCATGGGATTATTCTTTTTGTGATCATTTTGCAGCCTCCGCCATTTCGATTGCCTTTTTGACGTCTATATCGCCCGTGTAGCAGGCTTTTCCGACTATCGCGCCCCAAAGTCCATCGATCTTTGAAAGAGCCTCAATGTCGGTGTACGAGGACACACCGCCCGACGCGACGATATTGCATCCCGCATAAGTCTTGCAAAGATATTCGTAAAGAGCGACGTTGGTGCCCTTCATTGCGCCATCACGCGAAATATCGGTGACGATGAAGTCGCGCACGCCTTTTTCTATCATTGATTTAAAGAAATCGTCGCGCTTCATAGGCGCTTCCTCAAGCCAACCCTTGATGGCAACCGCCTCGCCGCGAAGATCGACTCCTACCACCACTCTGCCCTCACACTCACGAAGACAGTCTTCAAGCATTTTGGGATCGGTAACGGCGGCTGTGCCGAGAATAACGCGCGCGACACCCGCATCGAGATATTTCTTTGCTATTTCAACAGATCGGATTCCGCCGCCGATCTCAACCTTGAGTCCGCTTTCTCTTGCAAGCGCGGAAACAGTTTCGATATTCGGTGTATTTCCGTCGCGCGCACCTTCAAGATCAACTGCGTGAAGCCACTCGGCTCCCGCCGCCTTGAATCGCTTTGCAACCGCAAGAGGGTCGTTATCATAAACGGTAAGTTTATTATAATCACCGTGCGTGAGTCTGACAGCCTTTCCGCCGATCAGATCTATTGCAGGTACTATTCTCATCTTGCACCTCCGAAATCGCCCTCGCAGAAGTTTTTCAGTATCTGCAGTCCCGCCTTCGAGCTCTTTTCGGGATGGAACTGACATCCCATCACGTTTCCGCGCACTACTGCCGCCGTGATCGGCACACCGCAATCACATACTGCAACCACGTCCGCCTCACACTCGGATGCATAATAGGAATGAACGAAATATACGAACTCACCCTCTTCAATATCGCAAAAAACGGGTGAAGATGCCTTGAGCTCAGCATTTGGGAAATGAAGCGCGTTCCATCCCATCTGCGGAATTTTTAATTCGGGAGCGATCACTCCGTCCATCGAAACAACCTTGCCGGGGATAAGTCCGAGGCCCTTATGACATCCGAATTCGTGGCTTTCATCGAACAGCATCTGCATCCCAAGGCAGATGCCCATCAGCGGAACACCCGCCTTTGCTCGCTCGACTATAAGCTTGTCAAGCCCGTTTTCGCGCAGCTTTGCCGCCGCGTCACCGAATGCACCGACACCGGGGAGAATGATTTTATCCGCCTTTGCTATCACCTCGGGATCACCGCTGACAACAGCATCCGCGCCGACAGCCTTAAGCGACGAACAAAGGGAGTAGAGATTTCCGACTCCGTAATCAACAACGCACAGCATCAGAGAACTCCTTTGCTTGACGGAATTTCATCGGGAAAGCGGCTGTCCTTTGCCGCCGCCGCACGCATAGCTCTTGCGCTTGCCTTGAAAGCAGCTTCAAGGATGTGGTGCGCGTTCTTCCCCGCAAGCTTGCGCAGATGCAGGCAGATATTCGATTCACGCACAAAGGCAACGAAGAATTCCTCACCAAGTTCAGTATCAAAAGTGCCCACTCTGGGGCGCTTGATCTGTACCTGATAGTCAAGGTACGCTCTGCCCGAAAGGTCAACCGCGCAAAGCATCAATGCCTCGTCCATCGGAAGGATTATATCGCCGTAGCGGCAGATTCCGCGGCGGTCGCCAAGAGCCTCGGCAAATGCCTTGCCAAGGCAAATTCCAACGTCCTCAACCGTGTGGTGAGCATCAACCTCTATATCTCCATCGCAAACAACGTCAAGGTCAAATCCGCCGTGACGAGCAAAGAGGGTGAGCATATGGTCAAAAAAGCCGACACCCGTGTTTATATTGCTTTTTCCGCTTCCATCTATATTAAGCGTCAGCTTGATTTTTGTTTCAGCGGTGTTTCTTTCTATATTTGAAATTCTCATTTTTTACTCCTTAATGATCTCAGCCACGGCATCGACGAGAGTCTTCATATCCTCTGCTGTGCCGATGCTGATTCGCAGATAGTCACTGATCCTCGCCTTCGAGAAATGGCGGACGAGGATTCCGCGCTCGCGCAGCTTGATGTAAGCTTCTCCGCCCGAAATACTCGGAAGTTTCGCAAAAAGGAAGTTTGCCTTGCTCGGGAGCACTTCTGCTCCGAGCGCTTTAAGCTTCTCTGCGGTATCTTCCCTCACCTTAACGACCTCGCCAACCTTCTCCTCGTAATAAATCTTCGAAGATTCGGTAAGCGCCGCCGCGCCCATTCGGAGCGCGAGGGAATCGAGGTTGTAGGGATTGGTCGAATACTTCATCAGCTCAAGATCGGCAATAAGCTCTGCGTTTCCGATGGCAAAGCCAAGTCTTGCACCCGCCATACCTCTCGACTTCGAATAGGTCATACAAACGAGCAGATTATCGTATTTCTTTGTAAGCGGAATAGCACTCTCGCCGCCGAAATCAACGTAAGCCTCGTCAACAACTATAACACGGTCGGGGTTCGATGCGACGATACGCTCGATATCTGCAAGTGGAAGTACCTTTCCCGTGGGAGCGTTGGGATTTGCAATGACCGCGCCTCTGTCAAGTCCCATATAATCTTCGGGAACGATCGAAAAATTAGAGTCAAGCGGAATAATTTTTGCATCAATGCCGTAAAGATCGGCAAAAACCGAATAAAAACCGTAAGTCAGGTCAGCAAAAGCCACGCCATCCTCAAAGAAGCAGGCAAATGCGAAATTCAGCGACTCATCCGAGCCGTTTGAAACAAATACGTTTTCAGCACTCACGCCGTAGTATCTTGCAAGCGATTCTTTAAGATTCTTTGCCGTGGGATCGGAATAAAGACGAAGATCGGATATGACGTTTGCATCGACCGCAGCTATGACGTCGGGTGCGGGCGGATATGGGAATTCATTTGTATTGAGCTTGATGTACCTCTTATCTCTCGGCTGCTCGCCGGGGACATAGGCATCAAGAGTTCTGTATTTTTTTGCAAGGAAACGGCTCATTCGTATTCTCTCCCCATACGGCGCATAACGCTTCTGGCGTGCGCGTCAAAGCCCTCACTGCGGGCAAAATTATCAACGTCATCCGCTATATCGGCAAGCGCCTCGGCGGAAAAATAAGTGAATTGCATCTTTTTAACGAAATCATCAACCGAAAGCGGGCTGTAAAAGCGCGCGGTTCCCGATGTGGGAAGCGTGTGGTTCGGACCCGCCATATAGTCACCGACCGCCTCGGGGCAGTTTCTGCCGAGGAACACCGAACCGGCATTTCTGACCTTATCGAGAAGTCCGAAGGGATCGTCAACACAAAGCTCAAGGTGCTCGGGAGCAATTCTGTTCGACATTGCAACCGCTTCGGCGATACTGTCAACGATGATGATAAGCCCGTGGTCATCAACCGAAGCGCGCGCGATCTCCTGCCTTGGAAGGCTCAAAAGCTGCTTTTCGATCTCAAGAGTTACCTTTTCGGCAAGTTCTGCGCTGTCGGTTACAAGCACCGCAGATGCGCGCTTGTCGTGCTCTGCCTGAGAAAGCAGGTCTGCTGAAACCCAAACGGGATTTGAATTAGAGTCCGCGATCACAAGAATCTCACTCGGTCCCGCGATCATATCGACACCAACCTTACCGCTGACTTGACGCTTTGCCTCAGCAACATAAGCATTACCGGGACCGACTATCTTATCAACAGCGGGAATGCTTTCTGTACCGTAAGTCAGCGCGGCAACAGCCTGTGCGCCTCCGCACTTGAAGATACGGCCAACGCCCGCAACGCGAGCTGCCGCAAGGATCTGCGCGGGGATGCTTCCACCGCTCGGTGGAGTAACCATAATGATCTCGTCGACTCCCGCAAGCTTGGCGGGAATACAATTCATAAGCACGGATGAAGGATACGCCGCCGTGCCGCCGGGAACGTAAAGTCCGACTCTTTCAAGCGGAATGACCTTCTGACCCGCAAAAACACCCGCACGGCTGTTGCAAACAAAGCCCTGACGAACCTGACGGCTGTGAAAATCACGAATATTCGCCGCCGCGCGCTCGAGCATGCCGATGTAATCATCACCGATCTCGGCACAAGCCGCATCTATTTCTTCTTTTGAAACCTCAAGCGAATCGAGCTCTGCACGGTCAAACTTGAGTGCATATTCACGGAGCGCAACGTCGCCGCGCGCCTTTACGTCGGCAATGATCTCGCTGACGGTAGCGGAAACATCCGGTGCTCCGCCTATTCTGTCAAATATCTCATTGTCGCTGATATCTTTTCTGTAAACTGTTCTGATCATTTTTATTCCTTTTTTTCAAAAGCACGGCAAACGCGCATAATCTGCTCGCCCTTGAATTTCATGCTTGCCTTGTTGGCGATAAGCCGTGCGCTGATGTCGCAAATTTTATTGAATTCCACAAGGCCGTTTGCCTTGAGGGTGCTTCCCGTTTCAACTATGTCAACGATAACGTCGGAGAGTCCGAGAAGAGGTGCAAGCTCGATTGAGCCGTTGAGCTTGATTATATCTATCCTTCTGCCGAGCGATGCATAATACTGCCCCGCAATGTTCGTGAATTTGGTAGCCACGCGCAGGGTTTTCGATCTGTCATCGATGAAATCGGATTTCGCCGCAACAGCCATTCGGCATTTGCCAAGCTCAAGATCAAAAAGCTCGTAAACGTCGGGAGAATATTCAAGAAGAATATCCTTTCCCGCAACACCGATATCAGCCGCGCCGCGTTCAACGTAGATGGCAACATCGGAGGGTTTTACCCAAAAGAAACGCAGAGTGCCTTCGGCATTTTCAAAAACGAGCTTGCGGCTTTCCTCGCGGATACCCTCGGCTTCCATTCCCTCGCGCTCAAAGTATGAATATACCTTCTCGCCAAGTCTGCCCTTCGGCAGAGCGACGTTCAAATATTTTCTGTTTTCCATATCAGACCTCCTCGCCAAGAATGACGATCTCGGCGCATCTTTCTGCGCCCGCCCGTCCCTTTTGAACAAGCACGGTCTTGCCCGAGGAGCGGATCTTTTGGACCTCTGCCGCGATCGCCTCGGGAGATGCGTCACCGCAGACAAGCATAACGTCTGCCGCATAATTCTTATCACCGTCATCAAGACGCTCGAGCAGATCGGTGTAAAGCGCAAATCCGAGTCCGCTGCCCTCGCGGCCCATCTTTTTCATCAGCTTGCCGTATTCGCCGCCCTTGAGGACCGCCTCGGCAACGCCGTCAATATATCCCGCAAAAACGGTTCCGTCATAATAATTCATTCCGTGAATGACCGAGAAATCAAGCGACACGCATTCTGCCTCGTCGTCGGTAAGGGTATTTGCGATCAGCTCAAGCATCAGGAGAGCTTGCGCAGACTTTGCGTTATCGCCGAAGCCAAGAGCTCGAAGCTCCCGCGCGGCATCTCTTATCGGGAGAGAAAATCTCGAAAAATCGATAAGCTTTTTCGCGTTTTCGTAAGTGATTCCGTTCTTTTCGCAAAGAAGAGAGATCATTGGAGCATTTTTATCCTTCAAGGCATCCGCGAAATCCGCACGGGCATCCTCGGGGATACCGAAAAGCTCAAAAAGTCCCGAAACAAGTCCTGTATGCGAAATATCGAGCTTATACTCGCGTCCCGTCATTCCAAGTGTCTTGCAAGCAAGAGAAACGACCTCGGTGCGGTCATATCCGCCAAGATCGCCAATGCATTCAAGACCGATCTGAAGTATCTCCTTGAATTCATCACCGCCCGCAGGCACGCGATAAACGCTTTCGCTGTAAAAGAATTTGTCGCTTCTGCCGCGCTCCTGAGCCGCGTCGCGGATGATGGACATCGTAATATCGGGCTTGAGCGCAAGAAGTCTGCCGCCCGCACCCGTGAAGGTTATCATCTGACCGCTGGTCAAAAAGTCACGGTACTGCGAGAAAAGATCATATTCCTCAAAACCAACCGTGCGATAGCACGAATATCCCGCCGAGGAATACAATTCGCGAAGAGCGCTCGGCAACTCATCAATGATTCTGCCGCGAAGCTTATTCATCATCCTTCGCCTCTTTTCCTTCAAGCTTATCAAGCGCCGTGCGGTAACCGCCGTTGCCGTAATAAAGCGAACGCTTGACTCGGCTTATCGTTGCCGTGCTTGCGCCCGTTTTTTCAGCCGCATCGCCATAGGACATTCCCGCGTCGATACACTTTGCAACCTCAAGTCGCTTCGCCATTTCATCAAGCTCTGCAACCGTACAAAGATCGACAAAGAAGCTTTCGCATTCCTCGGGAGTTTCAAGCATTGAAATAGCTCGCCAAAGCTCGTGCATTCTCTCTTTTGATATGTTTCTGATGTCTTTATTCATTCAAAAAACCTACCCTTTCAAGGATAATTTTCTTTAATCCTTTAGTATGCTAAAATCATAACACATTAAAGCGTTTTTGTCAAGTCTTTTTTGAAAATTTTTATAAAAAATCGGCGATTCTTTCGAACCGCCGAAGTTGTTTTTTAGGTAAGGTCAAAGCTTTTCCAATTTGAAAAATCATCAAACGCGCCATCAACACCGCCAACGGACGTGTATCTCTCGGGAGTATAACCGGGGCCGAAGCCGTAAACTCTGCCGATCTTCGCGCGCTGTGCGGCAAGGACGCCCGAAAGCGAATCCTCGAATACGATGCAATCCTCCGGTTTTCTTCCAAGGCAAGCCGCACTTCTGATATAAATATCGGGATCGGGCTTGCAAGGCATAACACCGTCGTCATAGATGATGTGATCCCAGTCAAACCAACGGTCAAGCTTGAAATATTCAAAATAGCACTTGACGTTGTTGATCTCCGAGCCGGTTGCGATCATCATCGGGTATCCTTCTGCCTTTAGGTAATCAAGAAATTCCTCGACACCGGGAACGAGAACAAAGGTCGGGTCGAGCACTGCACGGCGGCGGTATTCGGCTTCCTTTTCATAGGTGAGTCTTTCGATCTCCTCGGGAGTTATAGGGCTGAAAAAGCGAGTCAGTATTTCGGTGTTTCCGCAGCCGAGAAGATTTTTCTCCATTTCTTCCTCCGAAAGCGGCGCTTTGCCGTGAAGAGGAAAAAAGTCCGTCCAAACTGCCTTGTGAATATGCGAATCAAGCACGAGAGTGCCGTTGAAATCGAATATCATACCCTTCTTTTCGCTCATATTTTTACTTCCTTTTCTATATTATTCAACGTTGGGCATACCCGCGAAGCCTTTTGCAATCTCCTCGTCGGTGGGGGCGTAATCGGTCAGCTGACCGTCATTATATTTGCCGTAAGCAAGCATATCGAAGTAACCGGTTCCGGTCAAACCGAAGACGATAGTCTTCTCTTCGCCCGTTTCCTTGCACTTGAGAGCCTCGTCGATCGCCACCTTGATCGCGTGCGAGCTTTCGGGCGCGGGAAGGATGCCCTCAACTCTTGCAAACTCTACAGCAGCCTCGAAAACCTCGGTCTGCTTGACCGAAACGGCTTCCATAAGCCCCTGATCGTAAAGCGCGGAGAGCGTTGTGTTCATACCGTGGTAGCGCAGACCGCCCGAGTGATGGGGCGCGGGAATAAATCCGCTGCCGAGTGTATACATCTTTGCAAGCGGGCAGACCATACCCGTGTCGCAATAGTCATATGCATATTTACCTCTTGTAAGCGAGGGGCAGGATGCGGGTTCAACCGCGATGAAGCGATAATCAGCCTCGCCGCGAAGCTTCTCGCCCATGAAGGGAGCGATAAGTCCGCCAAGGTTCGAGCCGCCGCCGGCACAGCCGATAATTATATCTGCCTTTTCACCGTATTTATCAAGTGCAGTCTTTGTTTCAAGACCGATAACGGACTGGTGCAGCATAACCTGATTGAGCACGCTTCCGAGAACGTAACGGTATCCGGGGGTGTTTGTTGCCACCTCAACGGCCTCAGAGATCGCACAACCAAGGCTTCCCGAAGTACCGGGATGAGCTGCCAGTATCTTTCTTCCGACAACGGTATCAGGCGAGGGCGAAGGGGTTACTGTCGCGCCGTAGGTCTTCATAACCTCGCGGCGGTGCGGTTTCTGCTCGTAGGATACCTTAACCATATAAACCTTGCAGTCAAGTCCGAGGTATGCGCAAGCCATCGAAAGCGCTGTGCCCCACTGGCCCGCACCCGTTTCGGTGGTGACGCCCTTGAGTCCCTGCTGCTTTGCGTAGTAAGCCTGTGCGATAGCGGAATTGAGCTTGTGGCTTCCGCTTGTGTTGTTGCCTTCAAATTTATAGTATATCTTCGCGGGCGTACCGAGCTTTTCCTCAAGGCAATAAGCACGGATGAGGGGCGCGGGTCGGTACATCTTATAGAAATCGCGAATCAGCTCGGGAATCTTGAAAAATCTTGTGGTATCATCAAGCTCCTGACGGATCGCCTCCTCGCAGAAAACTGCGGAAAGTGCTTCTGCCGTGATCGGCTTGTGAGTTGCGGGATCGAGCAGAGGCGCGGGCTTATTCTGCATATCGGCACGGAGGTTATACCATTCGCGCGGAAGCTCGTTTTCGCTCAGATAAATTTTGTAGGGAATCTGTTTCTTTTCCATTTTGATTTCTCCTTTTTGGGTGCATTTCTTGTTCGGGCAGGTAAAAACAAAAAATCCCCGCCCCAAATGCCGGGACAGGAAATACCTGCGGTGCCACCCTGCTTGACGCTGTCCTTCGGACTATGCGCCCTCTTACGTGTACTTCATACACTCGTTCTGTAACGGGAACACCCGTCTTGGCTACTTGCGCACGCGCATTTTCACCTCGCCCTCAAAAGCCCATTCGCAAGCCCTATCCCGCCGCATTCTCAACACCGGCGGCTCTCTGTGGGGAATCGAAACCTACTACTATTCTTTCTCATCGGTTTATCATAGTATACTGCAAAAATCGCCCCGTGTCAAGTGCTTTTCGCAAATTTGTTCAAAATTTATACAAATGTCATATGTAGGGACCGACGTCCTCGGCGGTCTGAGCCAAATAATATTATTGATCTGCATAAAACCAATATAGTCGAATTACATTTTTCTAGATTTTACACAAATATATATTTTTATGCCCACGGACCGCCGGGGACGTCGGTCCCTACAAGTGAAATGAAATTATTACATATTGATATTATTTAATCTATCATTACAAAACAATTAATAGCATTGTGCAATAACAATCCCGTCTTACGATCAACGAAAGACGGGATTGTTAATAATCAGAATATGATAGAATACTTTGTGTTAACCTTTCGGAATCCAAGGTCATAAGCGGTAAAATTGCCGTGCTTCCTTGCATAATCACCGAACTGGCTATCTTCGAAGGGGATATATCCGCGCTCTATGACGCTGTTCGTCGCGAACATATACAGATATTCGATAGCCTTGTCGTCTGCCTCGGGAAGGCGGGGTGACTGTATGCAATTATTAAGCTTGAATCCGTGAGCGGGTTGAGGGCAATCGTAAGAAATTGCAAGCAGCTTGCCGTCTTTGAACACTCCCGCAGAGCGATTCGCTCTTTCCGAAACGGGTTGTCTAAGACTTCTTTTTACCCCGTATGCCCCGGATTTCACGAACACCTCATCGTCAAAGCGTGAGATAAATTCTTCGAGTGCAGGCAAGTCAGTCATCTCCAGAAAATGAATGTCATATTCTTTCGATTCTTCGGGGAGTATAAATTGCTCACCAAAATACATAGCCTCGTCGCGCTCGGTTATCTCTTTGCAATTGATTCCTTCGAGTGCATTTTTGATCTCGTCGAGAGTAATATCGCAGCCGAAACAAAGATCGATGGTTTGAGGAGCAAGAGGCAGAAGCTTTTCCACATTTCTACGGAGCTCACTTGCATCGTTCAAAATCAAGCCAAGATACAGCTTGCCACCGACGGCGATATCTGCACTGACATATCCTCCGATTGCTTCAAGCTCGGAATCGCACAGGATCTTTGAGCCGTTAATGGCTATTGAAGAAGCCGTATACCCATATCTAAATGCATCTTTCTCAAGCAAAATATCAATGATCTCGTCAGCATATTTTTCATAAAAAGCAGGAAGTATATGACGAAATTCTGCACTGACCGTCGCATTATAGCCGAAATCCGCCCAAACCATAGGTTTATCCTTCATCTGCTCGCGGTACTCACTCGGAGTTTTACCGTACTGTTCTTTGAATGCACGGGAAAATCCCTCGTGGCTTTCATATCCGCAATCGAGCGCAACATCGAGAATATCTTTATCGGGGAAATTGCGAAGCATTCGCGCCGCGCGATTCAGTTTTCTGAATCGTACATATTCCATAACGTTAAACCCTGTATGAGATCGAAAAATACGATTGAAATAATCCACAGAAAATCCCGCGTTTTTAGCAACGTCTTCGATCGTGGTTTTATTTGAGCCTAGCTTATCAATGTATTTCAGGGCTTTTTTTATTAATTCATTGTTTTCCATAAGTAACACTCTCCTTATCGTTTTCAAAACATTCGGCCTCATGCTTGTGAGCATATTATATCACAGACCGAATAATTTGTCTTGACCGAAAACGCGGAGTTAAAACCATCAAGAATTTTATCCAAAAATTTTCGCCTCGGCGAAAATTTACCTTCATTCGACCGAAGGGAGATTATCATTCGCGCATCGCGCGATCATCATTCTGCGAAGCAGATCATCATTCGGCGAAGCCGACAGAATCATCCACCATCACGCACAATCTTCCTATACTCCGACGGCGTCATATCCGTCGCCGCTCGAAACGCTCGTATAAATGTCGAAAGCGATGAAAATCCAACAGCGTAGCAGACGTCGATTATCGGCATTCCCTCGGCGATCAAGGCGCGGCTTTTTGATATGCGGAGCTTGTGGATATAGTCGAGAATCGTGGTGTCATAATACTTTTTGAACAGCCTTGAAACGTATTCGCGGCTGTAAAAGAAGTGCTCGGCAACCTCCGATACCGAATCGATCTCGGTATAGTGCGCGTCAAGATACTGCTGGAGCGCAAGGATATTCTCGGGCAGACGCTCGCTCTCTCCGCTGTGGCGGATGTCCTTGCGGTTCAGAAGGCAGAATATCTCTATGATGTATCCGAACGCAAGCGCGCGCGAAAGTCCATCCTCGCGTTTTTTGAGTGCCGAGGAAAGCTTTTCGGTCAAAGTCAAAAGTTCCTCTTCCCTCTCGCGCGAGGAAAGCGAAAAGTGCACGCCCTCGCCCGTCCGAATCAATATATCGGCAAGGATCTTCCCAACCGCATCAAAGGCGTTCGGATAGAGATAAAACACGTGCCTTTTGTAATGCGTGCGCTCGCCCTTTAGCTTTGACATGTGGAATTTTCCCGGCGGGATAATGATGACGTCCCCGCGCTTCGGCGAATACACGCTCGACTCGCAAACGTAATTGATCTCGCCCTCAACGAAGATGACGAGCTCATAATAATCGTGGCTGTGAAGGCTCGAGGGGAAGGTGTTCACATCGTACACGGTGCTTCTGTATGAGTAGCAGAGCGAATCGTTTATCAGATCGTTTTCCCAGTTTGTAATCTCGTGGCGAGGATCGTTTTTGTTTTGAAGATAATGCGATAACAGTTTCATTTTCTATATGTCACAAAACGCAAATTTAATGTCACAAACGTGATAGACATTTTATTTTGTGATGTGTATAATTATTATACACTATAATGGTGCAAAATGCAATAGTAAATATTAATTTTATAGCCGGATTGTAAAACCAGCTTATTACAATAAAATTTGTTTTTTCGGTGGCTTCGCCGACGAAAAAACACCTCTCAGACGAGCAGAGCGAGTCCGCGCGCCGAGGGGAGCTGTCAAAACTTTGATTTTGACAAGCGGCGATAAGCGCGCGCTTATCAATTGTAAAACGCAGTTTTACAATTGGCTGAACATAAGGAGAAAATCCAATGAGTGAAATGCTTAAAACAAAGGTTCACAACGTCGATATCTGCGTTGTGGGCGGCGGTATCGGCGGTATGTTCACCGCAATTTCCGCGGCAAGACAGGGCGCAAAGGTAGCGCTTATGCAGGACAGACCCGTTCTTGGCGGTAACTGCTCGAGCGAGATCAGAATGTGGATCTCCGGCGCGGGCACAAGAGTGCGCGATCTTCAGGAGACCGGCATTATGGAGGAGCTTCTCCTCGAAAATATGCACCGCAACCCGAAGAGAAACTTCACCACTTGGGATGCGCTCCTTTACGAGCTCGTGCGCTTCGAGGACAACATCGATCTTATGCTCAACTGCGCTTGCTGTGATGCTAAGATGAACGGGAACAAGATCGAATGGATCAAGGGCTTCCAGCTCACCACCTATACCTGGCACGAGGTTCACGCAAAGATCTTCGTTGACAGCTCGGGCGACTCGATCCTCGCTCCTCTCACGGGCGCAGAGTATCGCGTAGGCCGCGAGGCAAAGAGCGAATTCGGTGAAGAATTCGGACTTGAGGTTGCGGACAACCACACCATGGGTATGAGCCTTATGATTCAGTGCCGCGAGACCGATCATCCCGTCAGCTACACTCCCCCCGCTTGGGCATACGACTTCCCCGATGACGACGCGATGAACAACAAGCCCCACAAGCTCTACGAGATGAACACAAACTTCTATTGGATCGAGCTTGGCGGTATGCAGAACTCTATTGATGATACCGAAGAGGTACGTGACGAGCTTCTCAAGATCGCGTTCGGCGTTTGGGATCACATCAAGAACCACGGCGACCACGGCGCAGAGAATTGGGATCTCGAATTCATTGGATTCCTTCCCGGCAAGCGCGAGAGCCGCCGTTACGTCGGTGATTACATCATCACACAGCACGACGTTGAAAACTGCCCTCGCTTTGAGGATACCGTTGCATACGGCGGATGGCAGATCGACAACCACCTCCCCGGCGGCTTCCATATGAACGCAAAGGGTGGCGGACACCTTCAGAAGCGCCGTCTTTCCGAGCCCTATTCCATCCCGCTCCGTGCGCTTTACTCCAAGAACATTGAAAACCTTATGTTCGCGGGCAGAAACATCAGCGCATCGCACATAGGCTTCAGCAGCGCGCGCGTAATGGGCACCATCGGCGTTATCGGTCAGGCTGTCGGCACTGCCGCGGCTGTTGCGACTAAGAACGATCTCACTCCCCGCGAGGTCTGCGCGCAGAAGATCAAGGAAATTCAGAAGATCCTTATGGATGACGACTGCTTCCTTCCCGGCTTCCGCCGCGAATCCTCCGAGCTCACCAAGCGTGCAACCCTCACCGCAGATTACGGCGATTGCTCCGCTCTTTTGAACGGACTTGACCGCCGCATCTGGGGAAACGATAACGGCTACTACGGCAAGACCAACAAGGCTATCACATACACCTTCGACGAGCCCACGCATATCGGCGGCGTTCGTCTTGTATTCGACAGCGACCTTGACCGCGAGTACACCGACGGTAACCCCGACGGTCTGCACACCTCGATGATCCTCTTTATGGCGGCAAGCCACAATAATACCACCTTCGGCTTCCCCAAGTGCCTCATCAAACACTATAAGATTGAGGCACAGAACGAAGCAGGAGAGTGGAACACCGTGGTTGAGGTATTCGACAACCATCAGCGCTTCATCAAGCACGATCTTGATATCACCGCAAAGGCAGTCCGACTCATTCCCCTCTCAACCTACCATAGCGAATCGAAGGTAGAGGACTACGGCAGCTCGACAGCTCATATCTTTAACTTCGAGCTTTATTAATTGCACCGCGCCCCGCCGGCGTTTCGGACAAAAAGACAGCCTCGTGCCAAAGCGCGAGGCTGTCTTTTGTCATTTACCTATTTCAATCCGTAATGTTCCTTCACCGACTGCGAGCAGATCACCTTTCCACGGTGCGTTATGCTTTCAACAACCGCAAAAAGCTTTTCTTCGTCACAATTTTTGTCAATGGTAAGAACGCCGTACCCCGAAAGAGAGAATTTCTCGCCTTCCGCATACATTTCTTCGACTTCCTTTGCTGTAAATCCGTAAAGCCCAATAAACCAGTTGCTTTCTTTTCCCGAAGCCT
>JAGBRZ010000184.1 GCA_017632155.1 Clostridia bacterium | reverse complement strand
CGCCAGAGCCGCGCTCGTCCTAAAATCTTTTGAAGATTTTTAAGAAACTTTTCTTGAAAAGTTTCTTAAACGGAGCACGAGGCAGAGCCTCGGACTAATGCGAGAGCTTTAGCTCTCGCTACCGTGCTCCAAAATGACGAAGCTTCGCTTCGACATTTCGGACAGAGTCAATACTTCCCGAATGTAGGGAAGTGCAGCTCTTGCGGTTTTCCGAAGGAAAATGGAGGCGGGATCCGACAAGCAAGAGTTGCAACTTGCCGAAGGCAAGTACGCGCTCCTGTCACTCCGCGCGACCTTCTGTCACGCAATGAATAATAGAGATTTCGTACATTCTGCGGGTACGGTAAAGGTAATTTTGCGCCCGAACAGAGTCCTTGCCGATATCCTCATAATTTTGTATCTGCAAATCGGTGCCCATCCCCTTACTCCCCTTCCCGTAAACATATTTGCCTACGGCAAAAGCCGACTCTGTCTTGTCGGCTTCCGCCTCCATTTTCCTACTGAAAACCGCCAGAGCCGCACGGGAAGGGGAAACTTAAGTCAAATAATTCACTTTCTTACGAATTTCGCAAATAAAATCACTTTCATTTCCCTTAAAAAGAATATCCAATATTTTAATAATTTTCTCATTATATTCGGGATCGTTTTCGGTTTCTGCCAGTGCCGTAAGATGAAAAAATATAAGCCAGGCCAAGGGTTCGATGGCTGATTTTGCGATTTCATTCTTTTTTTCATCGTCCTTCAGAATGCGAACCAATGCGGTTTCTCTTGTTTTATATAGATTCGGAAGTTTTTCAGCATATTCGACAGCTTTTTCATAGTCGCCGTATCTGTAATATGCATCGGCTATGTTGAAAAGTGCCGCGCCACGGATTTCTGAATCGTCACAGTATCTCAGAATCTGCTCTTGTATCATAATTGATTCCCTCAAATATTCGTGTTTCTCCTTTTCGCTGCCTTCAAGGCGTTCGAGGGAAGCCGAAAGTTGGATCATTAGAAGAGGATTGTTTGGGTAGGATTTCAGTGCGTTTCGCATTAGTTCAACGTTTTCTTTGTGTTTGCAGAGTGATCTGTTTTCTTTCCAAGTCAGATTGATTTCATCGAGTTTGCTTGCTGAGGATATTTCGTCCATACCGATCAATTCATCAACGGACACGCCGAAGTAGTTTGCGAGTGTGGGCAGCATTGTGATATCGGGATATCCTTCGCCGGATTCCCGTACTTAAAGATATTGGTTATGTATGAGTGCCTACGCCTACTTGCACAGGCACTCATATCTGTAAATTTACTCAATTTTGCCGATTAAGCGGTAATAGATGTCAATATTCTGCTCACGCATACCGTCCACGGTGGCAGCTTCGTGAATAACGATCTTTTCAATCAGCGTATTCAGAAGCTCCGCTGTCAGTTCGGTAGGATTGGCATACTGTTTGAGAAGTGAAATCCAAGTTTCCGCATCGACAGTTGTTTGCTTTTCAGATTCAAGCTCGGCAGTCAGCCTTTCGATCTTCTCGCTAAGCTCCTGCTGCTCGGTCTGATATTTCTGAGACATCATGTTGAAATTGTACTCCGTGATACGACCGTCCGACCAGTCCTCATACAGCTTCGCAAACTTGCGGTCAACCTCCGTTCTGCGCTTCTCGGCTCTGGTAAGCTCGGCACTTTGCCTTTTGGCATTGGCGGCAAGTTCCTGTTCGCTTCCTTTCAGCAGCCGATGCAGAAGCTCTGTTTCATTTAGCTGCGCCTGTCTTGACAAATCCTGTATTCTCGTCAGAACGTAGTGGTAGAGGTAGTCATAGCGGATATAGTGGGCAGAACACTGTCTTAACCCCTGTCCGTATTGGCTGCAAGTGTAATGGCTGTACGGTTTCTTGTTTTGACTGTTCGTACCGAAGCGCATCGACCATCCGCAGTCCGCACACTTCACCAGACCGGAGAAGATTTGCGTGGTAGCGTCCTTTTGCTGTCTGCGGCGGTTGGCGATCTGTTCCTGCACCTGTTCAAAGACTTTCTTAGAAATAATGGCTTCGTGGGTATTCTCCACTCGGAACCATTCTTCCTGCGGCTTGCGTACCTTTTTCTTGTTTTTGTAGGAAATGTTGGTCTGTTTGTTGTGTACGCTGTTGCCGATATAGGTTTCGTCTTTTAAGATGCTCTTGACCTGTGCCAGCGTCCATGCGTAGGACTTTTCCTCCGGCTGTCCCTCGTAGATATGAGCGAATGTCCCATATCGCTGATAGTTCAGCCAACCGGCAGTAGGAACGTGTTCATCCACCAATACTCTTGCGATTTTGGCAGCACCCGCCCCATGATAGGCAAGGTCAAAGATTTTCTCGATGATCCAGCGTGTCTCTACATCAATCACAATGGCGTTCTTGATTTCGGGATGTCGGACATACCCAAGGGGCGCATAGGCAAAGGTGCGTTCTCCTGCGGCAAACTTGGCATGAAGTGCGGTCTTGACCTTGCGGCTGGTGTCCTTGGCAAACCATTCGTTAAACAGATTCTTGAAGGGGACGAAATCTGACAAGCCTTTCTTGGTATCCTCATTCTCGGATACGGCGATATATCGCACTTGCTTCTCCGGAAACTCGTATTCCAGATAGTAGCCGACCATGATGTGGTCACGTCCGAAGCGGCTGAGGTCTTTGGTAACAATGCAGTTTACTCGTCCTGCATCCACATCTGCCATCATTCGCTTGAAATTCGGTCTTTCAAACGTAGTGCCACTCCATCCGTCGTCGATGTACTCGCCAACCACATGAAGCTCCTGTTCCTCTGCGAACTGCTGTAAAATGGTGCGCTGGGTCTCGATGGAAACGCTGTCGCCATAATTCTCGTCATCACGGCTGAGTCTCATATATAGTGCTGTATTGTACGGTTGTTTCATTAAAAATCCTCCTAATTCGTGAAACAACCCACGCTTACAATACTTACCTGTAAATATTGTACCATAAGCGTGGGCTGTGATTCAATGCGATTCTGTTAACAGTTCATCGAAATATTTGCGGATTCGGTATTTCTTGCGGCGAAACGGACAAGATTTTCGATCAGCTTGTCCATGGTCTGTCCGTTGGGAGAAAAGAACTCCGTTACCTTTGTACGGGTATTGCCGCAATAAAAATACTTCGTTCCATCAGGCTCAGTGACATAGAACGAAGTATTCTCTAAGGTAGGCTCCGGCTCGTATTCTCCACGCATCCTGCGCCATTCGTCCTCCTGTTCCTTGGGAGGAACCTCCATCGGCTCATAGCAGTCGCAGATGTCGATAAAGGCACAGGCTTCGATGATCTCCCACAGGGAGAGGTCATCACGCATCATCATTTTGTTAAGCTGATCTACAGTATAGGTCTTTTTCTTCTTCATAGGCAAAATCCTTTCTTATCGGTTAATATCGTGTTTCTGTGTGCTGCGGTGGGTGTACTCTCTGATGATCTCCGGCGGGATGCGGTCAAGAATGGCACAGGCTGCCGCATAATCTTGTTGCAGCTTGGTTTCCTGTAATTTTTTCAGCGTACTTTGCTGCTGGCTCTTTTCCAAAGCAGCGGACAGATCGGCGTTTTTCTTTTTGAGCGCCTTTTTCTCCGATTCAGCCGTGGTGAAGCACTTCTGGTATTTCTTCATCTGCGTTTCCATAGCGGCAACATCGGGAATATACTTTTCAAGAAACGCCGCAATCTGTGCGGAGCGTTCCTTGTAATTCGTAAACTTCACATCGGCAAGCATTTCTTCCAGCTTGTCATGCTGCTTGGTCAGCCGTGTCATTTGCTTGAATACTCTCGTAGGGATATGGTCACGCCCAGTCTCGCTGGCACTCTCGCCACGTTCCAGATCGGGATATTTCTTAACCATGTGTTCCCAATACTTGTCCTGGCACTCCGTTAGCTTTTTCTTGTTGCCCAAGATTTCTTTAGCGCACAAACGCTTATCCTCCGTCAGCGGAACAAAGCAAAGGTGCATATGGGGATTTTTCTCGTCCAGATGCACCACAGCAGATATAATTGTTTCGGGATACTGATGCTGTTTGATGAACTCCAACGCTTCATTAAAGAACTCTTTTAGCTCGGAACGCTTTTTTCCCTTGAAAAATTCCGGTGTAGCAGTAATCAGAGCTTCCACCACACGAACGCTGTCAGAGCGTGTGCGGCATCCGACTTCTGCAATCTGCTTTTCGGATTCTGCACGATATTTGCGTTCCGGCTTGATAAGGTGGAAATTGAGGTGTGTACGGGTAGGGTCAATGTCGGGATTGCTTGCGTACTTCTCCTTAGTGCGCTCGTTATGAGCTTCAATGCCGCTGATTTCCGGTCCCTTATACTTGGCAAATCGTAAAATAGCGTACTGCGGTGCTGCCATCAGCGATCACCCCTCTTTCTCCATACAATTTCAAAGCCCAGCACATCGGCAAGCTGAATCGCTTCGGTATAGCGAAGCGATTCACGCTGAAGCTTGTTGGATAGATTGGAAACGCTGTCACTCCATCCGTATTCATCCGATAAGAGGTCAACGACCACCTGCATGGTCAGCCCTTGCCGTACAATGTACGACTTGATTTCATTTCTCAAATTCGATTTCATATAAAAATTCCTCCATAAATTCGTGATATTGGTTTTCTGTGCGGTGAACTGCCGTCACCGCTGAATAATATTTTTGAAGATGGCGTTTTCCTCTCAGATTTCGCTCTGCGTAGTCCTGTTCATAACAGCACCCTATCGGGTTTACTATTTTGTGGGAGAGCAGACCGAACAGGAAGAAAAAACACAGTTCCGTGAATTGGCTTCACCGCCCCGTAAATCACCGAATGATGATTTCTGTACTTCCTGCGGTGTAAATCTTCACGGATTGCACAAGGCTTGATTTTCGATGCCCGTTTTCTACCTTGTAAACGATGTGTGTTGCGGATATGGTAAGTGGTCAAAATGACCTTTTACCAAAACGCCGCTAATCTCACGGCTGAACTTAAAAACATCTATCCTATCCATCCATCTATCCGAGGTACAACCGTTTTTGCCCTTTTCGGGATGGATGGGATAGATGGATGGATAAATTTGAGTTCAGTTACAAAACTCCCGGCGAGATCAATGCTTCAATGCCCCAAAAGCCGTTGACCTGTTTGCCGAGAGAATTTGTGATGTGGTTGTCGTGTTCCAGACCAAATTCGTCTGCGTGTTTCTTCAAGGTCATGCTGACCGTTCGTGCCGCCAACGGCTTATAAGTGTTATCGTTGCACCAAATACAATAGATGGCATACAGATCGGCGGAGGTAATGGTGCTGTCCGCTTTCAGACGGATATATCCCTCTGAGCGCAGGAACAGCAGCACATTGTCCGCCTCCCGCCTTGCCTGTTCACGGTTGTCCTTGGTACGGCCGCTTTCGGAAAAACGGTAGTTGTTTGCGATCAGCCTACGCAAACCGTCCAGACACCATAGAAAAATTCCCTCGACCTCCGCAACAAGCTTGTCCGCAAGGAAAGGATCGTCCTCACGATCAAGGGGTTTCTTTTTGACAGACAAGATAAGCTGTCTGCGGTAAAACCCGTCCGAATGGTCATAGAGGGATTCCAGATCACCGTTGGAGAACGCAAGGAAACGGACGTACATTTCCCCTTGGTAACTCTGTTCGCCCTTGCGTTCTAAATCCATCGGCATTTCCGCTGTGATAATGGATTTCAGATAATGTGTAGATTTGAGTGCTTCCATCTTCATGTCATCGTCCACCATGACAAGCTCATGTTCCAGATCGGCTCTTGCAAAGGGACTGCGCTCTACCTTGGCGATACTGCCGTTTTTGAGATTGGCACCGAGCATAGCCTGCATGACAACACCAATACGGCTTTTGCCTTCGCCGCCGTTGCCTTTCAGAAGCATCATGGTCTGTCCTCTTGTGGTGGGGATAAGGCAGTAGCCGAGATATTCCTGCAAGGTCAGAATGTCCTCGTCCTCCAACAGTTCCGATAAAAAATGCAGCCATGTCACAGGCTGCGGAGCATCGGGATTGTATTTGACGGGCAGACGGTTGCGGCAAAACTCTTTGTGTTCGTCAAACTCGCCCTTTACAAACAGAGTGCCATTGGCAACGTGCAGTCTGTCCTCGTGAACGGGTAAGTTGTCCTTGTATGCTTCCATGCGGAGCATTTCAAGCAGATTGGAACACTTCTTAGCCAACCCCACTTTCAGATAGGGACGGAGCATTTCATAAATCTGCTTCTTGATGCCGTTTTCATCATAGATACGCCCCTCTTTGGAAAAGAACTTGCCGCCCACACAGACCATAGGGTGACGGCAGATGAAATCACAGCAAAAACCGACTTCATCCAAGAATTGACCGTTGTACCACCCCGGCTGTTCTTCCATGCAATCATCTTTCTTCTTGCTCATAAGAACTCTCCTTTCTGTGTTTTTTCAAATGTTCTTGCAGCTTTTTCAGCTTGCCGTCGGACATCATCATGTCGATTACCTCGGTGCGCTCGTAGGAAGTGCCGCCGATGAGCGTGTCCACCAGATACTCCACATAAGACAGCCAATGACAAGCTTCGGAAAATCTGCTGTCCACCTCGTCCTCCGGTGTTTTCGGTGCATACAGCACCATCCACTCCTGCAGGAGCTTGTAATACTCCATGAGCGTAGAAAAGCACAGCTTCTCATTTTCTCTGAGTCGCTGTGCTTTGCTTTTCCTGTTGAGTTTTTCCCGCATTGCCCTGTCGGGCGGCTTGTCCTGCGTGATGCCGAAGTCGTATGCCAGCTTCTTCGCCGCATCGAGCATGGACAGACCGTAGAGCTTGGATGTTAAGTCGATCACGTCCCCATGCTCGCCGCAAGCGTAGCAATAGTAGTGATCATCGTCCACAAACAGGCTTGGATGGCTGTCATTGTGGAACGGGCAGAGGGCTTTCCCATGCCGGTTGACCTCCACGCCGTACCTCGCCGCCGCTTCTCTTGTGTTGATGCTTGTCTTTACTGTTGCAAATACATTCATTCAGTTCCTCCATAATTCTTATTGATAGGGACGATTTTTCATCCCCTCGTGTATATTATGAGGAAAATCGAAAAAAACAGGCTAATGGCATGACAAGCTCATTTCAAAAAACATGACAAGCGTTTTTTTGAAGAAAACAGCGTAAAATCTTGGATTAACAAGACTATAAAACCAACTGGTGTTCTATATTTTGTCACAATTATATGGTATAATAGAAGAAAACAAAAAACATGACAGATTGGAGGTAGGCACATGAGCATCATAAAACGAGAATTGCTAACCCTTGATTTTTGGCAGGACAAAGTAACCTATGCCGGACATACCTTGCCCACGGGCAGTATTGGTTGTGCTGCTATGAATATTTCCGATGAACAGATCGGACAGCTCGTACAGCTTGCCATTCCTCTGGCGGCTGTTGTTGAACTGATAAAGGACGGAACACCTACCGCAGAGCATTTCACGGTTGCCAAGGAGAGCGTGTTGCAGATCACGCAGATGATGCGTACCACATATCCGTTTTCGTTGTTCGACTTTCCCACCGACGGACATGACATTCAGCAGATCTTCTCACGGGAATATACGGACAATGCCATTGCCTACATAAAGGCAGCGCAGGAAATCGGCATGGCAGCTGTCTTTGATGAACAATACAAAAAGGGCGTAGGTGTTGTAAAGCTGATAAGTGAGCTGGCGCAGCTTGGCGGTACTCTGATGATTTACAAGCAAGGTATGATTGAATTTGCCCACAAGCTCCACAATAGCAAGCGAACGCCGGACGGATATGCAGAAACCTTTGCGGAACATTTCAATGCTGCTCCAACCTTGTCATTGGATAATCCCATGTGGATGCAGTTGACCAACACCACAATGCAGTATGTGTCCGCTGTCATGCCGGAGAACGAGACACCGCAGCTTGTGAAGCGTATGCACTACGTTTCCTTTGTGGGAATGTTCCGTTCGGATTTGTTTGAGGGATTATGTGTCGGTCATGCGCCAAGATTATGCCCCATCTGCGGCAAATGGTTTTTAACCACCGATGCAAGGCAGACAAAATACTGCGGAGGACTTGCACCGGGTGACAAGCTCGGACGCACCTGCCGTCAGATCGGCAATCTGAAAGGCAGAGAGCAAAGGGAGCTTGCGGACGATCATCCCATTAAGGCGATCTACACTCGCCGCATGAATACGATCACGCAGTATCTCCACCGTAGCACTCTGGACGAGCAGACCGCCGCCGTGATGAAGCGGTTGGCGAAAAACAAAATGGAGCGTGCGATCTCCGATCATGTGTATGCCAAGGGCAGCTATGAAGCGGAGATGTCGCAGGATGCCTTGTTGAATGAGGCGCAACTATCAGTTAAATAATGAAATGAGGAAATATATGGCGAGAAGATCGAGTTTTGAGATTTTGACGATACAGACTAATAATACAGCTTTGATTTGGAAAGATGTTCATGGCATTGCACCTGATAATGCTGCAAAAAAACTTGACATAGCAATGTTGGATTGGCAAAGCGAACTTACAAAAACACTGAAAATTTGGATTGATAAAGGCTTGGATATGACCGTTGGCGAACTGATTTTGGCAAGAGCAAACTTGGGTGCTGTTGTGGAATCATGGCTTCGTTTCTTCTATTGTGTCTTTTATGATGATTACATCAATCAACCAATGAAAAATAAAAAAGGGCAAATTCTTGAACCCGAAAAAGATATGAGATTTGAAGATTTGAAAAAATTTAGTACGGGGATTCTTTGGGATGACGAGAAATCAAAGGATTATCTCTGGGTAAACAGTATTCAGAAGAAGCGAAATGCAATTCATTCTTTTATCTATAAAGACATTGGTACACCTTTGGATTTTTTGCTTGATGTTGATTATCTGTGTGAGTTTGTAGATATGATTCTAAACCATCTTCCTCCGGTAGATGACTACGTCGAATGCTATCCGGCAGGATACGTGCTAAATGTATATTTTGAATAACAAGAATCTAACAGATTGAACTGAGAGGAGGTGCGCCGCTGATGGCAGAAGAACGCTTCTGGAATACCGACGAATATGTCAGTACAACAAAATTCGCTGTGCATGACGGGGCTATGACCATGCGACAGGCAGGGCGCATCTTCCGTCTTGACCCTGCGCCGCCCAAGGTGGAGGACATCAATGATTACATCATTACCGCTTTCCGTGAAAATGATCTGACTTACTTTACATACTTCCTGCATCACTACGAGTCCAGGCTGAACAAGCGAGTGTACCGTTTTCTGCTGACCGAGGGCATTGACCGATACGACCCTTTGCGTTTTCTGGATTACAAGCTCAGTTGTGTTCTTGCCATGTTGGAGTGTTTGCAGAATTACGTTCCCGACAAGGGCGCAGACTTTCTGACCTATGCCCATCACTTCATCGGCAACGCACTTCTGGATTGCCGCCGACAGGAAGAAACAGGCTCATTCAAATCTCTGGACGAGTACAAAGCTGCCCGTGGCATTGCTTGGCTCTATAACAATTCCGGCAAGACCGCAAAGGAAGTCATTGCCGAGTATGCTGCCGAACAGAATTGCACCGAAGAAACCGCCGCCGAGCATCTGACCCTTGCAAGACAAAACCGCAGCCGTGTTCCGTTCTATGCGACCATACAAGACGAGGACAGCGAGGAAACGGGCGAGGATGTTACCCGTGACGATAGCTGGAACTATGCGGACATTCTCTGGAACGGTATTCGTGCCGATGCGGTACAAGCCGCCTTTGACAAGCTCAGTTACAAGGAGCAGACCTATCTTGAAAAGCGTAATGCGATCTGCATGACCTGTGGACGGGTCGGCTCATGGGAGGAACGCCCCATCTTTGAAGATCTGGCGGTAATGTTTGAAGGCAGCACAGCCAGCGGTGCGGAGCGAGCCTATAAGAAAGCTCTGGACAAGCTGACGGGACATTTGGTGGATGCGGGTGTTCTTGGTGTTGTGGAATTGAAGCTGATCGATAAAAACAAAAAAATCGCCGCCGCTACATACGAGTACAAAGCAGTACATCGGTATGTAAGCGACGACGATGAATGGGGAGAAATCCGTTTTGACTTTTCTGCCGGAACTGCGGAAATCGTAAAGTTGGCAGACGGTGATTTGAGCAGGACGAACGTCTTTGCAAAAATCGCAATCCGTCAAATTCGGAAACTCTCCATGAGTGAGCTTCCGAAAAAAATGACGATTCCCTTTGAGTTGGAGCAGGAGAAAATACGATACGGGAGCTGATCGCGGCTCGCGGGTTTTTATATACCTCTTGCGCCCCCGTTGTCACAGAAAATCTTTCCGCTTCGCTACAAGATTTCCTATGTCAACTACACGCGAACAGTCGGATTTTGCTCATGCTAAATCCTTCGTTTTGTGTTCCTTTCAGCCCACAAAATCGGGAGTTCACAACGTGAACTCCGCTGTTCATGCTGCCGCCGAAAAGTGTCTGTCCGGCGTGGGACAGCCCCTTTCCAGCGTCAGCGGTCGCAAAAGGTATAACACACTAGACTTTGCAAGCAAAATCGTGTGCCAACAGGGATGCTTCTCGCCCCTATTGGAAACCCAAAGCCAAGGGATGCGTCTCGCCTGCCGGCTCGGTCAGTGCTTCAAAATGCTTCTCATTTTGAGGTCTCCACCGGAGACCCGCACCCCTCTGGACACCCCGTATATTTTCCTCGAAAATGGTACCCAAACTGTAAAAATGCAGTTTGACACCTTTCCTCAGAAAATACAAAAGGAAGCCGCTACTCCTGTCGTATGCAGCATCAAACTTCCTTTTGATGTGGAAAATTTGCTCCCCAAAAATGGAGTTTCAAATTTTTGCACGAAAGTACGATGTGCGGATTTCATTGCACTGTTATAATATTAAAATGGGTTGTTATGGATATTTGCCATGTTCAACTCTCGACTGGAAAGGAGATGAATCATTTGAAAAAGAGCAATCGCTATATCCAATTTACCGTCGGTATAGCCATCCTGCTTATCATTGCCTATTTGGGAGATGAGTTAGACGGCATCACTGCAAATACCGTTATACAGGCTTTGATGCGAGGACTCCGAGGTGTAATCCATATCTCACTGCTGACGAGCTGGTGTGTATCTTTGCAGCGAAGAATCATGAGTGTGCAAGTGCGCCGCAATCTCGTTTCCGTCAGCATTCTGATGATTTTCTGGCTGACAGCCAAAGTCATCAAGTACGAATTTATAGCTGACCGAACCTTCTGGCTGGGACGTTATATCTGGTACAGCTACTACGTCCCTATGATTCTGATTCCGCTGCTCGGTGTATTCATCATTGACCACATGGGAAAGCCGGAAGGATATCGGAATCCCCGGTGGATGAATGCCCTCTATATTCCCGCATTTGCGATTCTTGGCGGCATCTTTACAAACGATCTGCATGAGCTAACCTTCAGCTTTCCTGACGGCATCAAACAGTTCGACTATACATATGGATACGGTCCGATCTATTTTGCAGCAATGGCATGGTTTGTGCTCGGCGGTATCTATGTGGTCGTTATGCTACTGAAAAAATCCCGTGTTCCCGGCAGCAAAAGATTGCAGAAAATGCCAGCCATGATTATGGGCGGTGCGGTGGTTTTCTGGACGCTTTACTGCTGCGGAATTTTCCGGGATTGTGATCTTACTGTCGTTGACTGTCTGATTCTTTCACTGCTTCTGGAAAGTGCAATTCAGAGTGGCTTGATAGCCTCCAATACGAATTACAAAAAGATGTTCAACGCTTCCACCGTTGCGGCACAAATCGTCAACCTTGATTATCAGCCGTGCTTTGCTTCTTCCTCTGCTATCCCATTGACACAGGATGAGATCAGACAAATCAGCGAACAGCCTATCCATAGGGACGACACCATTCTGCACGCCAAGCCGATCAAAGCCGGATTTGTAGTGTGGCAGGATGATGTCACGGAAATCAACAAACTGACGAAGCAGCTGCAGGATGTACATAAGCAGCTCGGCAGAAAAAATTCGCTCCTGCAGGCAGAGCTGAAACTGAAAGAACAGCAGGCACAGCTCGAAGAGAAAAACCATCTGTATAATCGTATTGCAAAAGAAGTCTCACCGCAGATCGAGAAAATCGAAGCTTTGCTGGAACAGACCAAAAATTCGCAGTTGACCGAAAATGCATTGGTGAAGATGTGCGTGATCGGTTCCTATGTGAAGCGACGCAGTAACCTTCTTCTGCTTGGTGAGGAAAATCCGATTGTTCAGGCTCGTGAGATCGAATACTGCATTCGTGAATCGCTGGACAATCTGCAGCTTGCCTCTGTTTCCGTGTTGCTGAACGCAAAGTGCGAAGGCAATATACCGCTTTCCTGTCTCCTTGCCGCTTACGACTTTTATGAGAGTCTGGTTGAAATGCTGTTTGATCAGATCACAGCCATGATGGTGCGCATTACCTGTAAAGACGGAACTTTGAAATTGAATCTTCAGATTGGGTGCACAAACATGATTGAAAGTTCTGTGCTGGATGCAATCTGTGCTCACAGCGGCAATTTTACTTATACCGTTCAGGAGGAAGACATCGTTATTGATTATGAAATAGCCGAAGGAGGTGCGGATAAATGATGAATTATGATACCATTTCTGTTCTCTTTCGCATCATGCTGATGCTCGGCTTATTTTTGATTCTGTGCGGCAGTATCCATATGCTCTATCCTGTCTTTCGCAGAAAATCAATTCCTCTTATTCTTCCAACCCTCTGTACGGTTGTACTCAGTGCGGGTATGATGCTCCTGTATACTGCCGATGTACGCAGTGAGAAAAAGGAACTGGCTCCTGCGGCTGTCAGCCGTTGGTTTTGTGAACTGCCGGTTGTATATATCATCATCCTTATGGCTGTGATGGCTGCTTTTCTGATTTTCCTGGTTCTGCATGAAATACAGCTCAGCAAGACGACGCTTTCCCGTTCCGCTATCAAAGAGAGCATTGACCATCTCCCGACCGGACTTTGCTTCTATGCAGAAAACGGCAGAATCCTATTGGTCAATCATCGCATGAATCAGCTTTGCCATGTCATATTGGGACGCGATCTTCAAAATGCTGCCCTTGTGTGGGATGACCTCTGCGGAGGATCCATACAGCCGGATATCATGCGGTTGTCAACAGACAGTCAACCAAACTTCCGTCTGTCCGATGGAACGGTCTGGAGTTTCTCACGGACACAGCTGCTGGATATGTTTCAGATCACAGCCGCTGACATCACGCAGCTTCACAACCTTGCACAAGAATTGGAACAGAAAAATATTGCCCTTGAGGAACTGTATCAGCGACTCAAGGATTATGAGAAGGATGTTGAAGTGCTGACCCGTAACCGTGAACGACTGGAAACGAAAATCGGCATCCACAGTGAATTGGGACAGACGCTCCTTGCCACCCGCAGTTATCTGCTTGATAACAATGATAACAAAGCACTGCCTGCAGAAGCATGGAAGCGTAGTATTGCACTGTTGCGGCAGAATATCGTCGAAAATACGGAACAGTTCACTCTGCAGACATTGATTCAAACAGCAACTGCATTCGGTATTTCCGTAGAAGCGGTCGGACAAATGCCCGACCGGAAAGCGGTAGAAAAAATCTTCCTTGAAGCGGCAACCGAAGCGCTGACCAATGCGGTGCGCCATGCGGATGCAAAAACTTTACATATCCGTCTTACCGAAACAGATACCGATTATCAGGTCTGCTTCCGCAATGACGGGAAGATACCTGAAAATGCAATTACAGAAGGCGGCGGACTAAGTTCTCTCCGACGCAAGGTTGAGACTACCGGTGGCATCATGCAGATTGACTGTCAGCCCGAATACAACCTTACCATTACAATGCCGAAAGGAGGGTCTGAAAACATATGACACGAGTTCTGATTGTGGAAGACGCTCCTATGGATCGACAGCTTTTGGAGTTATATGTCAAACAAAGCGGTCAATATGAACTGGTTCCCTCCGTAGAAAGTGCGGCGTTTGCGGAATTCTGCTGTCGGACAACCAGAGTAGATCTGATCCTGATGGATGTCTGCACTTCGCTGTACGCCAACGGAATCGATGCGGCCGAAAAAATCAAGCAAAATTTCCCGCAGACCAAAATCATTATAATTACCGGTCAGCCGGAATGCAGTTTCATTGATCGCGCACGAAAAGCCGGGGTGGACAGTTTCTGGTATAAAACCGAAACGGCGGAGAGCATCCTCAATGTCATGGAGCGAACCATGGCGGGTGAAAATATTTATCCGGAATCAACACCGCCGTTGCAGTTCGGATATATCACCAGCGATGAATTGACGGCTCGTGAGCTTGAGGTTCTACGTGAGGTCGTAGCCGGTGAAAGTGATGCGGCAATTGCGGAAAAATTGTATATGTCTCTGCGAACCGTAAAAGGACATATTCAGTCCATGCGTGACAAGACCGGATTCAGAAATCGCACGGAACTTGCCGTTCGTGCCAGAGACTGCGGGCTGATCATAGTTGATAAAGAAACCGAATAATCCGAAATGTTTCAAGAAGTACTGTCAAATCGACGGTACTTCTTTTATTTATGCACGAAAGTACGATGTGGATAACCTGCCGGAATGATAAAATATATATAAGAATTAGAGAGGAGCTTCTTCTGAGAGGAGGAGTGCATGTGAAGAAAGTTCTTGTCAGTATCAAAAATGACCTGTTGTCAACAGCCGTTATCCGTACACTGAAGGATTGCGGAGAGTTTTTGCCGTGTCAGGTGACTTCTGAAGTCAGCACAAATACTTCCGACAAGTCCGCATCGATGGATGCCGACATTTTATTGATGGAAATCTCCTATCTTCCGGGAGCAACCATGGAAGGTCGGCTGAAAGAAATCAAACAGCTTCGCAAAAACGAGCCGGAATGTAAGATTGTAGCATTTTGTGATGACACTGCCGCTCCCGAACTTGCCCATAAAGTCACACAGTTAAAAAAAGATCGTCTGATCGACGGTTTCCTATACACCTCCGTTACGGCAAGCTATCTGATGTCAACTCTTGCATCACTGTAAAGTTATCGTTCAAAATACACCACAGAAAGGAGTAAATCATATGTTTTCAAAACTGACTGATTTACCTATGTTTATAGACATAATCGAAAAAGCGTATGGCAACAGAGTTGCATACCGATACCTTGTTGATGATCTGATCGTGGACAAGACGTTCGCACAACTCTCCCATGACGTAAAAGCCATCGCTTCATGGCTTATAAAGGAGGGATACAGAGGAAAGCATATCGCTGTCATTGGCTCTACCTCTTATCCGTGGATATCCACGTTTCTTGGCATACTGTGCAGTGCCAATGTTGTTGTCCCCGTGGACAAAATGCTTTCTGCCAAAGAGATGCTGAACATTCTGGAAATGGGTGATGTGGATACCGTATTCGTTTCGGAGGAATTTGCACATTTATCCGAATCCATCAAACAGAGCAATTCTCGGATAACAAATGTAATTTGTTTTGCGGATGAATGTTTCGGGGAGATTTTACGGACAGAGGCGGTTTCACTTCCGCGCATTGATCCCGAAGCGATGGCAGAGATTCTTTTTACCTCCGGTACAACGGGTATCAGCAAAGGTGTCATGATCAGCCAGAAGAACCTCTGCGCCAATATATCGGATTACTACAGCCTGAATATCCTTGATAAAACGCACTGTGAACCGGTGGCAATGTCCGTTCTGCCGATCCATCATACCTATGAGCTGACCATCGGTCACCTCGGAATGCTGTATCGTGGCGTAACAATCTGCATCAATGACCGGCTTGAAAATATCGCAGCCAATATGAATCGGTTCAAGCCCGGTTTCATTCTTGTTGTTCCCGCGATCGCAGAAGCATTTTATAAGAAAATCATGGATGGGATTGCATCGGGAGCAAATCAGCGAAAAATTGCATTCGCAAAAAGAATCAACCGTATATGCAGCTTTTTCGGAATCGATATCCGAAGAAAACTGTACAAAAGCCTGCTGGATAAATTCGGAGGGAATCTGACAAGCATTGTTGTCGGCGGTGCGGCACTTCGCCGGGACGTTGCAGAAACCTTCACCGAATTTGGCGTAAATATGTTCCAGGGATACGGACTTACGGAATGTGCACCGCTGGTTGCGAGCAATTACCCCAGAGGAAACAGGCTTGGCTCTGTGGGAAAACCGATCTCCTGTATGACAGCAAAGATCGAAGACGGTGAGATCCTTGTAAAAGGCGATTGCGTGATGCTCGGCTATTACAAGAATCCCGAGGCGACCGCAGAGGTAATCACGGAAGACGGATGGTTTCATACCGGGGATCTCGGATATCTGGACGAAGACGGATATCTGTATATCACCGGTCGCTCAAAGAATCTGATCATTCTTGCCAACGGCAAAAATATATATCCGGAAGAGCTGGAATCACAGCTTATGACCATAGACGGTGTTAAGGATGTCATGGTATACGACCGAGACGGCAAAATCTGTGCCGCCTTCCATCCGACCGACATCAATGACACAGATGTGATCCATCATATCAAAACACGCCTGAATGAAGTTAATTCGGAACTGCCTTCCTACAAGAAAATCGTTGCTTATGACTTTATCGCAAGAGAGTTCCCTAAAACCACAACGCTTAAAATCAAGCGTAAAGAAGCACGGCAGATGATCGATGAAATCATAGAGAAGAATGCTGCCGAACACATTCCGCCAACCACAGCGATGCAGAAAAAGATCGTTGCTGCTTTTGAGGAAGTACTCGGACGCACGGGAATCGGCATTCAGGATGATTTCTTTGACATCGGCGGCGATAGTTTGGGTGCTGTGGAAACTTCAATCATTCTGGATATACAGGTTCAGGATCTCTATATGTATCCTACTGCCGAGCTGCTGGAAAAACACCTGTCTGCAAGTCAGGAAGCTATGGCACCCGAGAATGACAGTGTCGATGTCAATGAGCTGATCCGGCAAAACGCAGATCTGGATTTTTCGGCAGAACCGAAATGTGTTCTTCTGACAGGCGCAACCGGCTTCTTAGGCTCCCACATTTTACGGGAATTATCACTGAAAAACGTAACCATCGTCTGCCTTGTAAGAGATTATTTCAAACTGAAACGTGTTCTTGAATATTACTTCCCGAAGGAAAAGAACTGCTTCACCTATGTGACCGTAGAAGGAGACATTGAAAAGCCAAGGTTCGGTCTTACCGATGAAGTATACGCAAAGATGGTAAGCGAAGTGGATATGGTGATCCATACAGCCGCAAATGTCAGCCATGCCGGACATTATGAGGATTTTGAGCGAACCAATGTAATCGGCACACAGAATGTGATCGACTTCTGTAAAGAGTCCGGAGCTGTACTGCAGCATACATCAACAGCAAGTATCAGCGGTTCCGGAACTGTCGAGCAAACATGCTCTGACGCCAAATATGATGAGTTCTGCTTGAATATCGGTCAGAAATATACGCAGAACGTATATATTCACTCCAAGTATAAAGCGGAAGAGCTTGTACTGCTTGCCAGAAGCGAAGGATTGAAGGCAAATATTTTCCGTATCGGTAATCTTACATGGAGAATGTCGGACGGAAAATTCCAGAAGAATGCCAAGGATAACGGTTTTGTTCAGCGAACCAGAGGTCTTCTGAAAGTCGGTGTGTACGGAGATCAACTTGCGGACTACCCGATTGATTTCACAGCGGTGGATGAATGTGCTGCAGCTTATGTTGCATTATGCTTCCATAAAAAGATAAACAACATCTACCATCTATACAATCCACATACATATAGCCTTGAAGCATTAAGCCGTAAGCTTTTGTGCCGAATCAAAGAAACAGCACAACCTGAATTTGAAAAGGTACTGAGAGCACAGATGGATGACAGCGACGTTGCAGTGTTGGCATTCTATAATTCCATCGCTTCTGTATCTAAAAACATTCCGATCAGCAACGAATTCACGGTAAACGAGCTCCAAAAGCTTGGCTTTCGATGGTCGAATGCGGGACTTCGATATTTGCTGTATATGAAAAAGATACAGTAATATTCCATAGCTTAACTTTATACGGTATATGTAATACACCCCTCTACCTAACTGGCAGAGGGGTGTATTTTAATCTAAAGGTTTATACTCGGTTACTGTTTTCAGATATGTCTCTGGATCGCCGTTGAGTATCAGCTCGGCATACGCAACTGGATCGTTATAAATCAGATAGTCCAGTTCTGACCGCTGATACATATTGTCGGCAATTTCATTCTCCACAGCGATGGTATCGATGGCGATCATACTGCCGTCGTTGAATTTCAGCTCTACACAGCAGGTGTCAAAGTTATATTCGCAGGAAATCAGCTTTTTCATAGGGTTTACCTCCAAAATTGTATTGTTTGGAAGTAATGTAAGCGTGGGTTTTTAGTGTAGTATCTTTAAGTTTGGGAAACCCCGCGTTCCCATTTGCTTATTGCCTGATAAGAAATCCCAAGGTGAGCCGCGACTTCTTCCTGAGTCAAGTATAAGCTGCGGCGAAGCTTTTTAAGTTTGTTACCGATCATAAGTACCATAGTTGAACCTCCATTTTTAAGTGTTCCGACGCGTCTAGATATATTATAAAGCATTTTTTTGCAAAAATCAATAACCGCAACATAGATTTGATTCTACGGATCGTAGCATTTTTCTACTTGAAAAGCGCGAAGGAGCGAAAACCTCCCGCGAGGGAAGGTTTTACTCCTTCCAAACAGCCGACGGGGCGCAGTCTGTTCGAAGCGCATGGGAAGTTTTGTACGGCTCTGGCGGTTTTCCGAAGGAAAATGGAGGCGGGAGCAGACAAGACAGAGTCGACTTTTGCCGTAGGCAAATATGTCTGCGGAGGTCGGCTTAAGGCTCTGCCTTAAGAAACTGCAACCTTTTAAAAAAGGTTGACCAAAACTTTGAATATTTTTCTGTCATCGGCAAAATAATAATTACAAACAACGAAAGCGAAGGTAATTTGAATGCAAAGCTTTGATTATACACTCGGCTGTGTCGGCGGGCTTCACGCGCGTCCCGCGGGCGCGATCGTCAGCGCGGCTAAACACTTTTCCTCGGATATTCTGATCAGAAAACTATCCCCCGACGGAGCAAAGGAGGCGGATGCAAAGCGGCTCATCTCGCTTATGAGCCTCGGAGCGCGGAAGGGGGACACGATAACCTTCTTCATCAACGGCCCCGATGAACGCGAGGCGGCGGAAAAGCTTCACTCGGTCTGCCGCGAGAGTGTGGGATGAGCGAAGCACTCAAAAAAGCCGCGCCGCGCGGGTCGCGCCACAAGGTCATTTACGGGATAGGAATTGGCAATTCGGTCGGCTTCGGGCTGCTTGATTTCCTCAAGGGAGAGGAAAAGAAGGAAAAAATCACCGAATTTCTCGGCGAGGAACGCGAAAAAATGAGCTTCTCTGCGGCTCTCGACCGCGCAAAAGAAGAAAGCCGCGCCCTTTATCAAAAAACGCTCGCAAATGCGGGGCGTGAGGCGGCGTCGATCTTTGAGATCCACGAAATGCTCCTCTCCGACCCCGATTTTGCCGATTCGGTAAACGCGGCGATAGAATCGGGCACACCCGCGGCGGAGGCTGTGCTGAGCGCGGGTGAGTCGCTTGCCGCAATCTTTGAGAAGCTCGACGACGAGTATCTTGCCGCGCGCGGTGCCGATATGAGGGACATCGCAAAGAGAGTTTACTCGGTCATAGTGGGCAAAAATGAGCAAAAACGCGCATCGGGCGAGAAAGTAATACCGATCTGCCGCGATCTTTCGCCGGGGGACACGGCAAATCTCGACACATCTGACGTGGCGGGATTCGTCACCTTTTCGGGCTCGGTCAATTCGCACACCGCGATCCTTGCGCGCGCGATGGACATTCCCGCCCTCGTTCGCGCTGAGGAGATCGGCGAGGAATACCACGGCGCGCCCGCGATAATCGACCCAGCCTCGGGATGTCTTTTCATCAATCCCACGCCCGAGGAAATGCTTCATTTTGCCGAAAAAAAGGAGAAAAAAGAGGCGGAGGCGAGCCGTCTTCGCACTCTGACCGCCCTTCCCGCCGTCACGAAAAGCGGCAAGCGGATCGCGCTTTACGCCAACATCGGTTCGCCGAGCGAGGCAATGGCGGCGCACAAGATGGGCGCGGAGGGCATCGGACTTTTCCGCAGCGAATTTCTCTTCATCGGAAGGGACGATCTGCCCACGGAAGAAGAGCAATTCGAGGCGTATTCTTCGGTTGCGCGGCTTTTTGAGCCTAAAAACGGCCCCGTCGTGATAAGGACCCTTGACATAGGCGCGGACAAAATCCTGCCCTCGCTCTCGTTCGGTGAGGAGGACAACCCCGCGCTCGGAATGCGCGGAATCAGACTTTGTCTTTCAAAGCCCGAGGTATTCCGCACTCAGCTCCGTGCGATCCTGCGTGCATCGGCGTTCGGCAAAGTCGCAATAATGCTTCCGATGGTGACGAATATCGATGAAGTACGCCAAACGAGGCGCATTTTATCCGAGGAAAAGAACCGTTTGCGCTTCGAGGAGGTCGATTTTGACGAAAATATCGGGCTCGGAATTATGATTGAAACGCCCGCCGCGGCAATAATGGCGGAAACTCTGGCGGGCGAGTGCGACTTTTTCTCCGTCGGCACGAACGATCTTTTTCAGTATACTTTGGCGGCTGACAGGCAGAACCATCACCTTGCATATCTTTCGGACGATATCGAACCGGTGCTTCGGCTTATAAAAATGGCGTCGGATGGCATTCACGCGGCGGGCGCGGACAAATGGATCGGTATCTGCGGCGAAATGGCAGCGGACGAAGACTTGACCGAGCGCCTGATTTCTCTCGGAATCGACGAGCTTTCAGTATCGCCGCCGTATATTGCGAGGGTGAAGGAAAGAATTAGGAGTATTGATTAATCCGCCTTCGGCGGAATGATGGTTCGCCTTCGGCGAAATGATGATCTAGCTGCGCGAGAATGATGATCTGCCTTCGGCAGAATGATAGTCCGCTACGCGGAATATTAATAGGAAAATTTCCGCTTTGCGGAAATTCACCTTCATTTCGCCGCAGGCGAATTATCATTCACGCGAAGCGTGACAGAAAGGATATAAAAGAAGATGAAATATTCAATTTTTTCTCCCATCGACGGCGAGGTGCTTTATCTCTCTACCGTTCCCGACGAGGCTTTTTCATCGGGGATGCTTGGGGAGGGGTTTGCCGTGAAGCCGAGCGGTGAGACGGTTTGCGCTCCCGCGAGTGGAGTGATCGGCACGGTCAGCGAAAACGGACACGCGTATTCGATCGCGTCCGATATCGGCGATCTTTTGGTGCACATCGGCGTCGATACGGTGCATCTTGAGGGGGTTTTTGAGCCGATGGTGAAGCCGGGGCAAAAGGTCGCGGCGGGACAGCCACTTTGCCGCGCTGATTTCAAAAAGATCCGCGCCGCGGGGCTTTGCGAGTCGGTCATTCTGCTGATAACAGAAAAAACCGTCCCCGGAGAGGTAAAAATTCAGAAAGGAATCGTGCGAGGCGGCAAGGATATTGTGCTTCGCATAGAAAAATAACATGAACGCAACAAAAACTGCGCCCGAGCGGCGGGATTCGAGGCTTTTCGGGGTGCTTCAAAGGGTCGGGCGGTCGTTTATGCTCCCGATCGCGCTTTTGCCGATCGCGGGACTTCTGCTCGGTGTCGGCGCGTCGCTGACGAACGCCGCAATGATCGAAAGCTACTCACTCGAAAACATTCTCGGCGAGGGAACGATACTCAATTCCGTCCTTCGCGTGCTTTCGGCAGTCGGATCGATAATTTTTGACAATCTGCCGATAATTTTCGCAATGGGAGTCGCTCTCGGTATGGCTGAAAGCGAAAAAGCGACCGCAACACTCTCCGCGGCGATCGCGTTTTTCGTAATGCACGCAACGATCTCGACTCTCCTCGACATCACGGGAAAGGCGGCGGATGGAAGCCTGCACGAGGGAAGTATCGCGCAGGTCGTTGGCATAAACTCGCTCCAAATGGGCGTTTTCGGCGGAATAATCGTCGGCCTCGGCGTCGCCGCGCTTCATAACAAGTTTTATAAGATCAAACTCCCCACCGTCATCTCATTTTTCGGCGGAACGAGATTTATTCCGATCATTTCGACGGTGGTTTACGTTGTTATCGGCACGCTGATGTTCTTCGTTTGGCCGTTTATTCAGGAGGGAATCTTCGCGCTTGGCAATCTTGTGCTCAATTCGGGCTATATCGGCACGGCAATTTACGGATTTATCGAGCGAATTCTGATTCCTTTCGGACTTCACCACGTTTTTTATCTGCCTTTCTGGCAAACGGGCGTCGGCGGAAGCGCGATCGTGGACGGAAATCTCATCATGGGAGCACAAAATATCTTCTTTGCCGAGCTTGCAAGCCCCGCGACCGAGGTCTTTTCGGTGTCCGCGACCAGATTTATGTCGGGTAAATTCCCCTTTATGATCTTTGGACTGCCCGGCGCGGCGCTTGCGATGTATACGACTGCCAAGCGCGAAAAAAGACGCGTCGCGGGCGGACTTCTTCTCTCGGCATCGCTGACGGCGATGCTTACAGGAATCACCGAGCCGATCGAGTTCACCTTCCTCTTCGTCGCGCCCGTGCTCTACCTTTTCCATTCGCTTTTCGCGGGGCTTTCCTATATGTTCACGCACGTGTTTGACGTCGGCGTCGGAATGACTTTTTCGGGCGGAATCATCGACCTTTTGCTGTTTGGAGTGCTTCAAGGCAACGAAAAAACGCGCTGGATGGCAATAATTCCAATCGGAATCGTCTATTTTATCGTCTATTTCCTGCTTTTCAGATTTATGATAAGAAAATTCGACTACGTCACCCCCGGCAGAGAGGACGACGGCGAAACGAAGCTTTACACTCGCGCAGATTATAACGAGAAAAAGCGCGCCGAGGTTGCGGGCGAGCCCGAGATGAGCGCGGCGGACGTCGGACTTGAGAGCACATCATCCCTGATCGTGCGCGGACTTGGCGGCAAGGAGAATATCAAGAACGTCGATTGTTGCGCAACCCGACTCCGCGTGACGGTCAAGGATTCGGCACTCGTCACCGATGCACTTCTCAAAAAGAGCGGTGCCGCGGGCGTAATTCGACGCGGAAACGGAGTTCAGGTCGTCTACGGCCCGCAGGTGAGTGTGATTAAGAGTGAGTTGGATGATTTTTTGAGGGGGTAATCTCGCTGCGCTCGGAAATTTTCGATCAAAAAATAGTCTAAAAGCTTTTGAAGATTCTAAAGAAACTTTTCTCGAAAAGTTTCTTTAGTGGGGTGCGGGGCAACGCCCTGCAATATGCGCTTCAAACAGACTGCGCCCCGCAGGCTGTTTGGAATGAGTAAAACCTCCTTTAAGGGAGGTTTTACTCATTCACCCTGCGTGACCGAAGGTCACGTAATGCCCGACAGAGATCTCGTGCCTACTTCGGGCTCATACAGGTTCCATCGAAAAACCGTCAGAGCCGCGCGGTAACCACCCCCTCGCTCCCCCTCCTTTAAACAAGGAGGGGGAAGTTTGTGTGCGCGTAGCTTGTCGTTCAGCGTTCTGAATACTGTTTACCGAGTGTTGCAATTTCTGTAAAGTTTGATAAAATATAAAATCCGCCTAAAAGGCGGATTACTTCATTTGGCTATGTCATCAAATATGAGTGATGTTTAATTATAGAGGGGAACCCCCACTTGTGTGTTCCCCTCTTTGCAAAGCTTTGCTTTGCAAATTCACCCCTCGCGGCGCTTTGATGGCAATGGGATGTTTCGACCTCTTCGGAGGTCGACCAACGCTTCGCGCGTTGGATCCGCGGTCGCTTTTTGAAAAAAGCGACGCAAAAACTTTTAAGTTTCAGTCTTTTTGAGGGACATAGCAAATGAAAAATCCGCCCGTGGGCGGATTTTTTATATTATTGGGCAAAGTGAGTTTTCCTTGATGTATTTCTCGGCGGCGCGGAGGATCTCTCTGGTGTTTTCAAAAGTCAGCGCGCGGCAGGCATCATCGAGGGGGAGGGATACAAAATGGCGGATCTCAAATCCGGGGTTGTGTTTCGGTGTTTGGTCCGAATAGCGCGCGAGAAAGTAAACGACAGTCTTTTCATTTCCGTTTTTCATTCTGTACGTCACCTCGCGGCGAAAATCGCCCACGATCTCGGCGCGGATCGAGGTCTCCTCCCAAGTTTCGCGCAAAGCGGTCTGGTGCTCGGTCTCGCCCGCCTCAACGTGCCCCTTCGGGAACCCGCAGTATGTGTCCGTCGCTTTGATGAGAAGATAGTGTATCACATTGTCTTTGACGGTGTAAAGCACCGTTCCGCAGGATTTTTCTTTCATTTTCATCGCCCCGCTAATCTTTATGTTATTATTATAAACCTATATTTTCCATTTGTCAATGGATTTGAGAAAAAATCGGGAAAATTTGGGATATGATACTAAAATTTTATCGTTTTTATGATAATTTTGAGATATTATAGTGAATCGAACATAGACTCACTTGGTGCCACCCCCTTGCGAAGCAAGGAGCTCATCACGTAGACCCCAAGGGTCGACACCTTCTCCCAAGGTCCGGGAGAAGGCTAAATATAGGTGTGAATTTCTTCGATATTCAGCGAACATCGTTTAAGCTTAATCTTTCAAAGCAAATAGGAATATTTGTATTAAAAAATACGGATATACGGTTGAATTTGCTTAATTTATTGTGATAAAATTTTCCTCTTTAACCAACAAAGTTATTGCACTAAATAAATATTCGTCGCACAAATAAGCGGATAGCACTTTCCTCCTAGCCTTCCCCCGGATCTTGGGGGAAGGGGGACCGCCGCCGGGTTCCCGAAAACGCGCTTGCGCGTTTTCGGGGTTCGGGCGTAGGGCGGTGGATGAGGGGTGGCGGAGTCTGTACTGCACGAAGTATAAGGCACAAAACAAAACTCGGATATCAAGAAGCTTTTAACTTCAAAATATCCGAGTTTTCTGTTAATTTTTCAAATTATATAGCTTTCCAATGGACAGAGTCGCAAATTAAATTATCAACCCGCAACTTTCTGTTCACTGTCCACTAACCACTAATCACTTAAAATACTTCACTGCCGACTCAAACAGCTTCATATCGTACTCGCCGGGGACATTCTTGTAGAGGCCGTAGCCCTTACGCTCGGAGTGGCCCATCTTACCGAATACGCGGCCGTCGGGAGAAAGGATACCCTCGACAGCATTTGCGCTTCCGTTGGGGTTGAAGCGGATGTCGCCGGTTGCGTTGCCGCAAGCGTCAACGTACTGGGTCATGATCTGCGAGTTCTTAGCAAGATCTGCAAGAAGTGCATCGGATGCTACGAAGCGACCCTCGCCGTGCGAGATCGGAACGCTGAATACGTCGCCGACATTGCAAGCGGAAAGCCAAGGAGAAGCATTCGAAGCAACTCTTACGCGGACGATCTTCGACTGGTGGCGCGAGATGTCGTTGTAGGTAAGGGTCGGGCAGTTCTCGTCGGTGTCAATGATCTTACCGTAGGGAACAAGTCCGAGCTTGATGAGCGCCTGGAATCCGTTGCAAATACCGCCCATAAGTCCCGCGCGGTTGTCAAGAAGGTCGGTGACTGCGTCCTTGACCTCGCCGTTACGGAAGAATGCGGTGATGAACTTACCCGAACCGTCGGGCTCGTCGCCGCCCGAGAATCCGCCGGGGATGAAGATGATCTGGCTCTCGCGCGCCTTCTTTGCGAACTGCTCAACCGAGCGAGCAACGGTTTCCGCGCTGAGGTTTGCGATAACGAAGATCTCGGGATCTGCGCCCGCGTCTGCGAATGCCTTTGCGGTGTCAAATTCGCAGTTCGTGCCGGGGAAGACGGGGATGAGAACCTTGGGTCTTGCCACAGCGATGGGAGCCTTGGTGGGATATGCCTTGGGAGCACAGCTGATGGTTTCGATCTTGCGCTCGGGGGGAGTGATGTTGCAAGCGTAAACCGACTCAAGCTTGTCCTCGGAGATCTTGAGGAGATCTGCAAGCGCGATGCTCTCGCTTCCGAGAGTGATGACAGCCTCTGCGTTGAGAGTACCAAGCTCGATGAGGTCGAAGTTATCCACAGCGACAACAGCCTCGGGCTTAACTTCAAGAATGAAGGAACCGCCCGCGAGGTTGAAGATATCGGAAACTGCAATGTCGTTGTTAATTGTTACGCCGATGTTGTTACCAAATCCCATCTTCATAAGAGCCTCTGCAACGCCGCCGATGCCGGGAGTGAATGCGGTTACGCAATCGCCAGCGCGCTGTGCTGCGGTTACAGCGGAGAAGAGGGAAAGGATCGACTCGGTCACGGGAAGTCCGTTTTCGTCATACTTCGGCTTTGCAAGAAGAACTCGGTTGCCCGCAACCTTGAACTCGGAGGAGATCATATTCTCAACCTTGTCAGCGGTTACTGCGAAGGAAACGAGGGTGGGAGGAACATCAAGATCCTGCGCCGATCCACTCATCGAGTCTTTACCGCCGATAGCGGCGCTGCCGAGTGCGGTCTGTGCGGCAAAAGCACCGAGGAGAGCCGCCATAGGCTGACCCCAACGCTCGCCGTCGCGGCCGGGCTTCTTGAAGTATTCCTGGAAGGTGAGGTAAACGTCCTTGTATTCAGCACCCGATGCAACAAGTCTTGCGATAGACTCAACAACAGCCATGTATGCGCCGTGGTAGGGGGATGCCTCGGAGAGGAAGGGGTTGTAGCCCCAGCTCATGAGGGAAACGTCGTTTGTGTGACCCTTTTCGACCGAGATCTTGTGAACCATGGTCTGAATGGGAGAGGACTGATTCTTACCGCCGAAGGGCATCATAACCGTGCCCGCGCCGATGGTGGAGTCAAAGCGCTCGGAAAGACCTCTGCCCGAACAGCAGTTGAGGTCGGATGCGAGAGAGCGGTAATTTTCGGTGAAGGAAAGCTTGGAATTATAGATAGAAACCTTGTCGAGGGCTTCCTTGTCAATAGCGGGAACCTTGATGTCGATGTGCTTTTCCGCGCCGTTGGAGTTGAGGAACTCGCGGGAAAGGTCAACGATCTGCTTGCCGCGCCAGAACATAGTGAGTCTTGCTTCCTCGG
>JAGBRZ010000183.1 GCA_017632155.1 Clostridia bacterium | reverse complement strand
CTCCGAGAGTGCTATCCCGATACATATGACTTTTTAAAAAGTCTCGAAAACGAACTTGAAACTATAGGAGATTATTAACAATATGTTGAAAACAAAAAAATCAAAGCAAATCATTTCAGTGATTGCACAAATTATTTTTGTGGTTGGGATTTTGCTATTGGCAATAGCATCCTTTGTTGTGTTGCTTAATATATTCGTCAACGCAGTATACAACGACTATATTGCTCCGGATTCCGATGATGATATTTTCGGACCGGATTACGGGCGCTATTGGTTGGCAATCGGCGTGGCTTTGTTGTCAATCCCGTACTTCATTTCTTTAGTGGTTTTACTGCACAGCGGTCTGTATTCGCTCAAACCCACACCGTTTTCCAAAGCGAAATGTCTGCATTATATTTCGTCCGTACTTTCTCTGACTATCATGTTGCCTTTCATATTCTTATATGTGGGAATAATTTCACGCACCATTTCAGAGGAATTTCTTTTGTCGCTCCCTTCAGGCGACACTTTAGCTATGCTACTAATTCTTGCAATTTTCTCCAGCATCGCCCTCGACATCATCGGAACGGTACTTCACAAGCGAGACAAAAAGCGCCAGCTTAAATCTGCCGACTCGCAAAAAACTGCATAACAAAAAGCCTTCTCCCATTCAACTTCGTGGGAGAAGGCTTCTTATTACGTCATCATTTTAAGAGCATTCCGTTCGGCAAGGATCAAGCGTCGTAGCCGTTGGGGTTCTTGCTCTGCCAGTTCCAGCTGTCGCGGCACATATCGACGAGAGTCTTTTCTGCCTTCCAGCCGAGGAGCTCGCGGGACTTGGTTGCGTCCGCATAGCATTCTGCGATGTCGCCCGCTCTGCGGGGAGCGATCTTGTAGGGAACCTTTACGCCGTTTGCGGTCTCAAACGCATTGACCATATCGAGAACGCTGTATCCAACGCTCGTACCGAGGTTGAATACTTCAACGCCCTTATTTGCGGAAGCATAATCAATTGCGCAAGCATGACCGCGTGCAAGGTCAACGACGTGGATATAGTCACGAACGCCCGTACCGTCCTTGGTGTCGTAGTCGTTACCGAATACGGAGAGGCAAGGAAGCTTGCCGATGGCAACCTGAGAAATGTAAGGCATGAGGTTGTTCGGAATACCCTGAGGATCTTCACCGATGAGTCCGGATTCGTGTGCGCCAACGGGGTTGAAGTAACGAAGCAGAACGACAGAGAGATCAGGATCTGCGAAAGCGGCATCCTTGAGGATGACCTCGATCATGTATTTCGTCCAGCCGTAGGGGTTGGTGCATCTGCCGACAACAGCGGTTTCCTTGATCGGCACCTCGTCGGGAGCGCCGTATACGGTGGCGGAAGAGCTGAAGATGAGGTTATTGCAGCCGTATTCCTTCATCACTTCAAGAAGCGTAAGGGTGGTATCGAGATTATTTCTGTAGTAGGAAACAGGCTTTTTAACAGATTCACCAACTGCCTTGTAGCCTGCGAAATGGATAACCGCTTCGGGCTTTTCTGCCGCGAAAAGCGCTCTGAGTTTTTCTTTATCAGCAATGTCGAGCTCATAGAACGGGAAATCCGCGCCGATGATCTTTCTGATTCTGTTGACTGCTTCGGGTTTGCTGTTGGAGAAGTCATCCGCGATCACGATATCGTGACCGAGCTTTGCAATTTCAATGGCGGTATGAGAGCCGATGTAGCCCGCGCCGCCGGCGAGTAATACTTTCATTTGTTTTCCTCCTTGACATTGCGCATACGCGCAATTTTGTTTTCAAATATCCTTATCGTTATCCGACGGATATTTGTTATTCCTGTATTCATTATACCGCAAAATTCTCAAAATTGTCAACCGGTTGCCGATATTATCTTGCATTTTTTTTATTTTGTGGTATGATAGAAGTATCAATATTGATTTTCAAGGAGGATTTCTCATATGGTATCATTTGACAGATTCAAGGATGGCAAGCGCTACGCGCTCACATTCAGCTATGACGATGGCTGTGCGCAGGACAGACGTCTCGTTGAGCTCTTCAACAAATACGGCATGAAATGCACCTTCAACTTCTATTCCAAATATCTTTGCAATCCCGAATCCCGCGGCATTCACCCCGAGGAGGTCCGCCCGCTTTTCGTCGACCACGGACACGAAATCGCTTGCCACGCGTATTCTCATCCCCATCTCGAAAGAATGCTCATCAAGGATCAGTATGACGAACTGATGACCGACCGAATCAATCTCGAAAAAGAGTCCGGCACGATCATCCGCGGCTTGGCTTATCCCTTCGGCACCTATAACAACGATACCTTCACCGCCATGGATACCGCTTCCATCGTGTACGGCAGAACCACCAAGGCAACGAACGCCTTCACACTCCCGGACAACTTCAAGGAATGGCACCCCACGACTCACCACAACGAATGCGAGCTTCCCGTCAAGCGCTTCATCTACAACGTGGAAAAAGCGCCGTGGAGAGCAGGCGGCGTTCTCTATATCTGGGGACACGCATATGAATTCGACAATGAAAACGCGCCCGTAAAGTGGGAAGAATTCGAAGAGGTTCTGAAAAAGCTCAAGGAACGCGAATACGACATCTGGTTTGCCACCAATATCGAAATTTACGATTACGTCAACGCGCAAAAGCAGATCCGCCGTTCCGCAGACGGAAAGACCTTCTACAACCCGACCGACATCGACGTATGGATCGCGGTCGACGACAACCCGCTTTGCATTCCCGCAGGAAAGACCGTTACGATCGATTAAGCGGCGAATCGCCGCTGATGGTTGCTCGCCTATCGCAGTTTTTCTTG
>JAGBRZ010000182.1 GCA_017632155.1 Clostridia bacterium | reverse complement strand
TCCCGACTGCGGGAGCGAAGAGTTCACGGACGGCAATACCACAATCGGCAGACGGCTCACGATCGCGCTTGAGATCGCAACGACCACAACTGCGGTCAACACCGCCGACAGTCTGCCGCAGTACGATAACGGATTGAGGGTGGGCTTCTTATGCTGAAATGGATCAAAAAAGGCGAAATGGTGATTTCCAAAGAAGATTTGGATGATCGCCTTAAGGAAATGTACAAAAAGGGCTATGCAGACGCCGCAAAAAGGGCGCAGATAGCTCGCAAAAAAACAGACGGTCAAAAGACCAAAGACGGCAAAAAACTGAAATTCACTTAAAGGAGGGGCGATATGTCCGACTACAAAACCGATAGCACCGCCTTCTCCGGCAAAGTGAACCCCTTCGGCGACAATATGCCCCCGCAGTACGCAGACAGCGTGCAGAAGCAGTATCTCGGAACATGGACGAAAGCGATGCTCAAAAGGGCGTTTATCGCTTGCGACTATGTTGCCGCGCAGATACAAGGTTTGCAGGACGATGACTTCTTTGCGTATACGCCGAAGAAGATCCGCTTCGCGGATGCGAAGTCGCTCTCCCCGGTTTCTTCCAAAAAAGCGGACGACTACAAGGAAATGCTGATTGACGACCCGAACGTCAGTTACGTTCCATACGGCGCAAAAGTCGTGACAATGGGAAGCACGTTCCTTGTTATCAACCCCTACAACCTTTCGGGTGCGCTGCCGAAAACACTTCTGCTTCGGTGCAACACTTCGTATAACTCCTACGACGAGTACGGCAACATCGTCACCGAGCCGATCATCATTCAAAAGGAACTGATGACGGGCAACGAGAACGAGCCGCTGAAAAAGCTCGTTCTCATGGAAGGGTACTTCAACGTCATTTGTCAAAAGAACCCGAACACCGAAAAACTCAATCAAAATCAGCGCATTATCCTCGGTACAAAGCCCTACTACATCACGGGCTTTAACGACTTTACACAGCAGTTCAGCGGCGACAGAGATAGCGTGAAACTGCTGACCTTCACGGTGCGTATCGAAGAGCCGACCGAGTACGACGACATCGAAAAGAACTTTATCGCGGGCGGCAAGCTCTATCCCTTCGGAGCGACAATTGACGGTTCGTCGAAACTGCGGCGCGGTCTGTCATCCCCGGTTTACGCGCATTTCACGGTCAACGGCAAGGTATCAGACCTTCCTGCAACTTGGACGTTCACTTCATCGGACGATAGCGTCGCTTCCGTCGCAAATTTACTGACTTGGGCGAATATCTTAACGAACGCGGCGGGGACTGCAACGATCACCGCGACGATGAACGAGAACCCCAAGATACAAGCAACGCTTGACATCACGGTCACGGAAGAAGGCGACCTTGATATTGAGTTCTTGAACGCCGTGCCGGAAACCCTGCGGCAGTACAGTACCACCGTCCTTCAAGCGAAAATGCGGAACAACGGATTTGAACCCGCAAATGTTTCTTACAGTTTCGCGTTCTCGGGCGCAGACCCCGCTTGCTATGCGGTCGCGCACGAAGAAAACTCCCCCGCCGTTTCCGTTACTTGCCTTGCGCCCTGCTCCACGCCGCTGACCGTCACGGTCACGGGAACACAGCCCATTCTCGGCTCGCGGAGCGCAAGCGTGGATATAAAACTCATGGGATATTAAAAAGGAGAAAAGAACATGAACAACTTTTTCTGCCCCTACGCCGTGCTGAAAAACGCCTTCCCGAACCTTATGTGTCAGAAGAAGATCGAGCGTAACGGCACGAAATTCCAAAACCCCGAAGAGTGCTTTGCGGCGATGTGTCCGCATCAAGATTTCTGCGACTGCCGCAAGCGCCCGCAGAATACGCGCTCTTGTATCAACTGCGAAGAGCGAAGAGAAAAGCCCCGCGTCGCGGAGGCGGTCAAAGTCGCTGAACCCACCGCCGAAGAAACCGCTCCCGAGGAAAAGCCCGCAGAAGAAAAAACCGAAGTCAAAAAAACCGTTAAGAAGGCAACGAAGAAAAAATGACCTACAACGGCGAGTATACAACCGCCACGGAACGAAAAGAGATCGGCGGTATTTGCGTATACCCTATAACAATGCGTTTCTACAAGCGTTTTATCGCTGCGAGAGAGGCGTGGAAACAAAGGCAGAGTTTTCTCCCTGTGAAATATCTGTTTTCTCCGTTTCTTGAGGCGACCTTTGATTATATGGTTTCGCCCGAGCCGCCCTTGACAGACGATGCGCCGAAAGGGTGCTTCTTCGGCATCCTTGAAATGCTCATACTTGCCCTGCGCCTTGATTACGCCTCTCCCGATGAACTTCTGCGGAACGGCGTTATCTTGAAGAACAGACCGAACGGCACGTTTACCGTTGATAAAATACGGTTTGTGCAGGACGGCGAACTGCGGGAAATCACCCCGAAGAGCTTTAAGATCATACGGCAGATTGTCGCAGATCAAAACGGAATTGAACTCCCCGATGAGAGTGAAAACGTCGATATTCTGCGATCCTACCGCGAGAAGCAAGAGTATGAGCGAAGAAACGCGCAAAAACTAAAAGCAAACACAGAGAACGTCATTGACACCGTAGCGTATCTTTCGGGCTTGCGCACGAAAGATATAATGTCGTGGACGGTTAAAGAGTTTGAGTGCCGCAAAAGCACCGTGGAAAGGGTAGAAAACTTCCGCATTTTTGCGCAAGCAGAGCTCTCCGGCATGGCGTCGTTCAAAAAAGGAAATCCCTGTCCTTCCTTGTTTTTCGACGTTGTGGACGACACCTACGGCACGGCATCTCTTGAAGAAGCCGATTTGTCTATGGCGAAAGACCAAATTGAAGCGGCGCGCGAAAGCGCCGAACAAACACTACAAAGGAGATAATAAATGGGTACTTTCTTGTTTGGCAGCCCCGACTACTTTGTTAAGGGTATGGCAGAACAGGTCATCACCGATCCCACTACTGGCAATATCGTCGGTTATGACAGAGTTCCGTCGGAAGCCGCCACAACTACTTCTTTTAACCTCGGCGCGATCGAAGGCGGACTTCACAACGCGCTGATCCTTAACATTCCCGATACCTCCCGCGTTTCGGGAACTGCGACCTCGCAGGCGTTTTCTCTTGAGCAGCGGGCAAACATCTTCGGCAACGACGTGCAGTCTGCCGCCGTTACTCCGAGCGTAGCCACGATCACCGCTAC
>JAGBRZ010000023.1 GCA_017632155.1 Clostridia bacterium | reverse complement strand
GATCTCTGATTGCGTCATTTTTGCGATAAACACTTATCTCGAGGACGAATACAACGTTATAACCATTGGAAAGACCTCGATCATCAACGATTATTCTTTCCACATTTTCGCCTACAAGGACGGCATCGTAAAGGCGATTGAAACCGCATACTCAGACGGTTGGCTGAACGCTGACGATGCGGAAAAGATAAGGGAACGTCACAACAAATTCAATGCCTATGGCTATTGGAAGGTTGATGAGCAGAAAGAATATACCTATGCAAAATTCGTAACCGATCTTGAAGAAATATCCGATAAAAAGATCGAGCAAATCAACAACGCACTTTTCAAGAAGAACTACGAACAAGAAATGCTCAATCTCGAAAAGGATTCTGACACTCCCGAAATATTAAACGAGCGCAGAGCAAAAGAACTGTACGCTAGAAAAGCTTATCCATTGGCAAAAGCCCAAAGCAATATGTTTGTTGTCGGAATCAAGACTATGGATCACTTTATCAACTCTTTCAGATACTACGGTACCTTCGGAAGCTGCGTAATATGGGCATCTGTAAATAATTATCCGCCGCAAGAAACCGTTTACGATCTGGACTGGATTCAGCTCACTTACTCTGCCGAAACGCACGTCAACGTCTACAGCAACGGCAAAATATACGACCTTCAAGAAGCCTTCGACCAAGGCATTCTCGACATCGACAACGTGCGCAAGCTTTATCACAGATATCTGACATACGAGGCGTACCTTCTCTCCGACAGAACCGCGCCCATCCTCGCTTTCTCCGAAAAGGCTGCCTATGATGATATTTATAATGAAGCAAAGTCGGGCAAATGGGTTGTCTTCAATGATGCCTTCGTCACCGAGGGCGAGGACGTATGGAACGAGTTCTATGAAAAATGCTCAAACGGACAACCGGCGGCGGTCAATATCATGAATTACTATCCCTCACGCTCCGCGATTTACCTTACAACAATAGTATATAACCGCGGACAGTTTGAAAAATACACCGAGGCGAGAAGCGGCGGTTATATCAACTTGCTTTACTCAAAATACAAGCACATCATCAAATACGACGGCGAACCGCTCGACCCGGAAAGCGCGATCCACCGCCGTGAGGAAGTGTATATCCTAGTCAACGACGAGACCCTGACATACCCGAAGATAAAGGAATCAACCGAAAGCCTGAATTATTATATCGCTTTCACCAAGCTCTCGGATATCAAGGACGAATACACCACCCTCATTCCGACCGAATAATCCATAGAAGCCGCCCGATTTTTCGGGCGGCTATTGATTTTATCGTCAAATTGTTGTATAATAAAGTAAAAGGCAGAAAAGATAAAGGAGATCACAAATGTTTATAGATTTCCTCAGCCGTGCAGAGGCGGTATTTGATAGGGATGCGCGCGACCTTTCCGCGCTGTGTGACGAGCTCAACACCGAATCCGCGTTCGTTGGCTTTATGCCCGCTGTTACATTTGATCTGTGGCCGATCTACTCCCTCGGTTGCACACGCATCTCACGCTTCACGGGATCGAACGCTATGCCAAAGATATACCTGATGCCCGCCGCAGTATCCGATTGCTTCATCTATCACAGTCTGCGAGAAACGGTTCGTTCCTTCTTCTCCGAGGACGAAACGGCTAAAATTGAAGCGCCGAAGGAAAAGGAAGGCTTTTTCGCGGCACTGTTCAAAAAGAAGGGAGCAGAAGAGACGGCACGCGATCTTCTCTACGGAATAAAGATCGAGGAGATCATTCTCCTAAACCACCCCGCGCTTGCGGATGGCACACCGCTCGTTTTCTCGCCTAAATGCGAATGCAACGCGATCTATATGCGCCTTGCGCTCCCCAACGGCAGTACGGCGTACCTTTTCGGTCTCTGCTCTACCCCGGAGGACGCGTGGCGGTCGGTCATCGAAAGATTCAATATTCCGACCGAAATGATCATCCACTCGCACAAGGGCTTCGGGCATTGGTTTACATCAACACCCCTTTACGAGCATCTGCTCTCCACGCGCTACCCCCATCTGCTCCCCCGCTTTTATTTCAGGGGCAAGTATATTTCAACCGACGATGCGCCCCCCGCATCCGTCGAGTCGGACAGGATCATCGATGAGTTCACAAACACCGAGAACATCATCTATCGCCTCCCCGACAAGCTTCAGTAAGAGAGGAATTTTTATAATATGGGAAAATTTGACGGATACCTTATCTGCTCCGATTTTGACGGAACGATCTATATTGACGGTAAGCTTTCCGAGGAAAATATCAACGCTATTGCATATTTTGAGTCCGAGGGAGGATACTTCACCTTTGCCAGCGGACGAAATTACGAAATGTTCACCGAGGGTGCCGCAAGCATCATCAAGCCGAATGCGCCGATAATCTCCTACAACGGCGCGGTGATCATTTCTATCGACGGAAAAGAAATCTTCTATCAGGGTCTTGTCACCAAGGAGCAGATGTTCAAGGCTTTTACGGCGTACGATCATTGCGACACCATAAAATGCTTCCACGTTAATACCATCGGTCACTCGGGAGTTTACACCTTTGATGAAAACGATTCCCCTGAAGCGCGCCGCGAGTTCATCGACTCCTTCACCGCTCCCTTCGTCAAG
>JAGBRZ010000181.1 GCA_017632155.1 Clostridia bacterium | reverse complement strand
GCGGCGTTTTTGAAACAATCACAAGTCTCGTCAGTTCCCATGCCGTAGTGTTCAAGGAGGTAACACATAGAAAAGTGTACGCATTCTTGGCAAGTGTGTTTATCCATGCTTCTTCCTCCCTTTGTTTACCTCTACCCTCTTGACCGAGCACCCCATGATCTTCTCGCATCTGCGGCGCAGGCGCTCAATCGCAAGGTCGGGATCAATGTCGTAGGTATCCGAAAACTCGTCTGCGACAGCTTGCAGGTTCGTCAGATACCGCTCAATGCCCTTCTCACCGGCACCGAACACGTTGTTGCACGTTACGATTGAAAGCCACAGCATCCGATCTGCTCCGTCCAGCATGCCCTGATGGTATGCTGCGTCGAGCTTCTCCTGCTGTCGCGCTAAAAACGCATTGCCCATATCACACCTCCTTCAAGTACGCCAGCACGTCACGCGTGATCTCGTCAGCCTCGCCCGATACGCTCTCTGGCAGCAACGCTGTCATCGCTCGCAGCGCCTCAACCTTTTCGCACAATATCTGCCGCTTGTCGCGAATGTCCTTGCCGCAGTACATACAGTACCGCGCTTTCGCAGGGTTCTTCGCCTTACAGTGCGGACACTTCTTGTCAGGCGCACCTGTTGGATTCTTCGTGTATTCGCGCCTGCGGCGAATGCCCTCCTTGTGACCCAAATGGCTCACGTATGATTGGTCAATGCCGTATGCTTCCGCGATCTCTTTTACAGCCATCCCTTGACGATACAGCGCAACGATTTCCTCTTTTTGCCCCTGTGTCAGTTTTACACGTCTTCCCATGTTCGTTCCTCCTTATGCAGGTCTGTTCTTCCTGCGTTTTTTCTTGGCGATCCTGTCGCCCTTATAACTCATGTAGTCCAAGTCCCTCTCAAACTTGGCTTCCCTCGCTCGCAGATCGGCTTGGTGCACCTCTTGATACTTCGCCCACCGCTCACAGCCGTATGCCTTGGTGTGGCATATCTCGTTGCGCTCGGTGCAGCCGTAGCACGGTATGCTTGGATCGTGTTTGGTCATGCCCTACCTCCGTTTGCCGTAGTCCTTGAAGTCGGGAACCGTTCTAAAAACGTAGCGGTTGTTACACCAACGTTGCAACCTTCGCACATCTTGCGGCGCGTTTGGTTTGTCATAGACCATTACATATGGCTCATAGCCCATGTCTCGTAGCGTGTAGATTCGGTATAGGTTTTCCTCCATCGTCGTGTCGTAATTGACAAGCACATACACCGCTCCAAAGAATCCATGCGGCTTTCTCGCCGCCATTTCCCTGTAAAGGTTCAGTCCGCGCAGAACCGCCTTTTCCTCGCGCATATAATCCCACGCGAAGTGTATCTCTTTGATTTTGATGTGGTTGATCGCTTCGATGTTTTTCTCTGTGAGCAGCCTTGCATCAATGCCTTGGTTAATGTCTACCCTTGCCTTACTGTCCGCAAGCTGCTCCAACAGTTCCATGTGTCCCTTGTACGCCAAGATGTTGGCATCCATGAGCACGATGTTTTTTTGCCCTCGCCAAAACTCCGACAGATCGGCAACCTTTACGGAGCGCCGCCCCTCTTTGTCTGCCACTATGCAGAAGTGACACCCACGCGGACACCCTCGCGTAAGAAATCCGTATGCCGTGTCTTTGGTCAGCGTTGGGTAAAGCGAATAATCCGGGTAGACGTGCTCTACCTCGTCGGGCAGCTTGTTGTCGAGTCCATACCCTGTTCCGCCCTTGATGATTTCCTTGCCGTTCACGGGCTCTGGGATATCGGGCGTATAGGTCTCGTCAAACACCTTACTCATGTAGATACGGTCGTACTGGTCAAACGCCCACCACCAATCCACATCATGCCCTTGCTGTTTGAGATATGCTGACAACTTCATAAGCGCGAGGTTTGGATACTTCGGCGTCTTGTGAGCGTTGTCAACGTCTATCAAGCCGATTTTCACGGCGATCTCTCCTTTTCTCCTGTGATCGGTGTGATCGTGATCTCCGTCCGTGGTCTGCTCTTATCCACCGCCGCAGACAACCGCAGCTCCACGTTTGCGAAGCTGTCGTCCTTCAGGATGCCCTCACGCACCAGAGGATCCAGCAGCATCTTGCCGCTGTAGTTGTCCGGGTCTCGCCGCCGACGGTCGGGGAAGTAGTACCGTATGTGTACTACCGCCCGATCTATCGGCTTGCTGGGCTTCTCCGTAACCGCCGCACGTATCAGCCACTGCCATTGCTCTTTGAGCCGCCGGTACTCGTTGAAGTTGCGGCTGTTGCCCATGAAACGGTTGTTGCTTGGTGGAAGGTGGTTTACTACGATCCGCATCAGAACGGCAAGTCCTCGTCCGCCCCGTCGTATTCCTCGAACGCCACAGGTTCAGCCGCTGGCGCACTCTGTGCCACCGTTCCGCCGTTCTCCTGCGCTCTGTCGCAGGGATAGACGTTATCCGCGACGATCTCCGCACTCACGCGCTTGTTGCCGTTGTTGTCCGTCCAGCTCCGCATCTGCAATCTGCCGTCCACGACAACCAGTCTGCCCTTGCCGATGTACCGCGCCACGAAGTCGGCGGTGTTTCTCCACGCGACAACGGTGACGAAGTCGGTCACTTTCTGACCGTCCTGCTTGAAGTCGCGCTCGCAGGCGATGTCAAAGCTCGTAACCGCAGTGCCTGTCGGCGTATGCTTCAGCTCCGGCTCTTTTGTCAGGCGTCCCTGAATTGTGATTCTGTTAAGCATAAACTCCTCCTAAAGCCCAAGGCTTTGTTTAATCCGCAAGTTATCACTTGCTTTACTAAATCTCTTGTCCTCGCCGACCACCTCGACCGGCACACACATCTCCAAGATGCGGCTGTATATGCGCTTCTCGCCGATGTTCTTCGGCTGCATGAGCTGCTCTGGTGTCAGGTTAGTCGTCGCTATCAGCGGTCGCCCTGCCGTATACCGTCCGTCGATCACGTTGTACACGATCTCCTGCATGTATGCCGTGTCACGCTCTGCCGCAATGTCGTCCAGTATCAGCAGGGGATAATGCCGGAAGCTGTCAAGGTATTCCTGCTTGCCGCGCTGTATATCAAGCACCGCATTGGCGATCCACTCGACCTTGGTCATCTTCGCCCGAATCCCTTTGTCGATCAGCGCATTGGCGATACACGCTGCGCCGTAGGTCTTGCCTGTGCCGACCGTTCCGCAGAGGATCAGCCCCTTGCCGAGCTTGTAAAACTCGTCGAAGTTGTCCGCGTACCGCTTCAGCCCTGCCATCAGTTTGGCGTTGGAGCCGTCCGTGTTGGCAAACGTCCAGTCGTGCATCTTCTGCTCCGGCAGCCCTTCCATGCGGTAACGTGCGATCTTCTCCGCCAGCGCTCTGCGCTCGCGCTCTTCTTCCTCGCGCTGCAAGCGTTCTGCCTCGCATTTGCAAAGGCACATCACCTTGCGCTGAATAACTCCGGCATCGAAGAAGCGCTGCTTCCGCGTTTTGCATTTGCCGCAGTAGAGATAGCCATCGTCGCCGATGTAGTCGCCCTCTTCTGCGCGGATGTGTGATTCTGCCTTTGCAATGATCGCACCGAGTGCTTCGTGCATCATGTGCCTGTCTCCCCTCTCAATGCCCGTAGATAAGCGAGCTTCGCTTCCTCAGTGATCTCAGGCTTACGTTCCTCATGCTGTGGCTTCTGTTGGCTGTAGCCGTTGCTCTCCCACGTGCGAACGGTAGCTTTCCAGTCGACCATCTTCTTCTTGCCGACGTGCCAGCCGTTGCTTGTGTAATAATTCACGAACCGTTCCGCGTCTACGCTGTTTTTCCGTTCCAAGCAATAAGCCCTGACCTCGTCAAGTGTGGGAGGAACAAAACGCGAACGCGTTTGTTCTTTTTCTTTTATACTTTCTTTTTCTTTAATAGATTTATTATTAATTATTTTATTAGTTGTATTATTATGTTTTAAACTTTGAGAGTCTGCCTTACGGTTTTTGAAAGGCGGACTTTCAGAATTTGAAAGGCAGCTTTTCAAAATTCGCTTCCTTCCGTCGAAGCTCTGCACTCGGATATAACCGATTTCAACGAGCTTTGAGATCGCCGTCGAGACCTTCGTTTCGCTGCATTGGCAAAACTCTGCGATAAATTTGTTGCTTGCGAAGCAGCCTTCTTCCTGAAAGTCCAAGCTGTCGATCTCTGCCAAGATTCCCTTCTCCAGCATATTCAAGCGCGTGTCTAACCACACTTCTTTGGGTATCCATACGCCTTTGAAATCTCGTTGTGCCGCCACTCTATCCCTCCTTCCGTGCCTTGACCTTGTACAGTCTGCACAGCGTTTTGTCCATCACCACGCCGCCGGGGATGTGGTACTTCTCGAAGAACGCCTCGTCCGTCGTTGTGTGGTTCTCTCCGTGGTGTTCTCTGCATAAGGGTAATACTTCCATACCCTCATGAATAACGTCGTTCCTGCGTCCTCCTATGCCGATTCTATCTACGTGGTGCAGGTCGGTGTGCTTGCCGCAGATGCAGCATTTCTTGGTGACGAGACAGTGATAGATATAGTCGCCTACATCGTCCACGTACTCAAGCAACGAGAAGCGGCAGGGAATATCCCAATCGAGGATGAAGTGAATCAGGAATCGCTGGAACGCACACACTAACGACATCGGCGCATTGCTCAGCGAGAATATCTTGTCGGCGGTCTCTTCGAGGTCTTCCGCGAGAAACTTGATCTTCATCCATTCCTTGGTCGGGTCCATCCCTTGCCCTGTGTACTCCGCGATCTCACGCAGCAGCGCGTAACAGAAGCGACGCTGCTTGTCTGATAGAGGTCTGCTGTCGATCGGCTGCACAAGGCACTCTTTGTATTCGCGCTTGGTCATGGTCAGCCAATCGTCATACGGTGCGCGAATCAGTAGCTCTTGTGTGCGCGGATCGTAGCCAACGATTCTACCGCGCACGGTCTCTGCCGGCGATTTCATTTAAGCTGCTCCAGTGCTTGCTCGCGCTTGACTTCACAGGCACATTCCCAGCACAGCTCCGCGCCATACAAATGCAGGGTGTTCATGGCGATCGCTTCGGGGGAAGTCGGCTGTCCTTTGACGATCTTGCCCTTGATCGGATTGCCGCACCGCTGGCAGATGATCTCTGACGGCTTTGGCTCTTCCTGCTTCGGTGCTTCCTGCTTCGGCTCGTCAATCGGCTGCGCGAATTCTTCTGCTTCGCTGTCGGAGTAGATGCCGGCATACGCGAGCTTGGAGAGCTTCAGCACCACGCGGTCAAACAGCCGCTTATAAGCCATCGCGTAGGGGTATTCGTTCTTGCAGTTGCTCTTGCTGACCTCGCCGACCTCGTAGATGCCCTGCTCAGGACTGTTGTACCAGTAGACGAGTGAGCCGCCGTAACCATCCTTGTCTACAGAGACGCAAGCCGGGTTAAACTTCGACTCCAGACAGTCGTTGATCTTCAGGCAACCGTTGTGCGAGATGATCAAGCCTGTGTACGCCATCTTCTCGCTCTTGGTCACGTTCATGAGAATCCAGAAGTCGGATTCCTGTACGCCCTTGAATTTGCCGCTGTTGATGATCTCTTCCGCCTTTGCCTTGGATTCCTTGTACTTCGGGGATTGCCAAACGGGGATTTCCTTGCAATGCTTCGGGCTAAATTCGGTTTGCTTTTCGCCGAAATTCATTGCTATGCCTCCTTGACCTTCACTTCAAACTTTGGCTCCGTCTCGACCAGCGTTACGCCGTCGGGGATTTCGCCAGTCTCCTTGATGTAAGCCTTGACCGCGCTCCATGATGCGGTTTCCTCCACCTTCACCAAGTCAGGCTTGTTCGCCTTGCACCAACCAACCAACGCCGCGTTATCGCGCTGATAGTCCACGCCGCCGGGCTTGCGTACCAGCTCACCGCAGGGCAGCTTGTACTTCTCGATCCCCGTCTTGGTCGTGTGCTTCGGTACGCGGTCAAAGTAGTCCGCGAGAAGCTGGGTCATGTACAGGATCGTGCTCTTGTTGCGCTCGGTGATCGATTTAAGCTGATCCTCGTAGTAAGCCGTCCATTTGTCGATCTCCGCCTGCGCGTCGGCGATCTTCGTGAAAGCCCACTCAGCCTGCATGTCGTCTTTGATGGCAAAGCGCTCGCGCTCTGCTTCGCTGTATCTTTCGTATTCCATTTTTTCCTCCTTATTCGTGCGTCACCCACAGGACGAAAGCACCGACGCCGAAGAAAACAAATGCCGTGGTCAGGTTGTCGATAATCTCGTCCACCGGTAGATTGTTAATATCGCTTGCGCCAGCCGTACCGAACATAATCACCAAGCCCACCGCGATGGACAGCCCGGCTAAAATCCTAAACACGTTAATTACCTTCTCGAACATCGTTCTTCTCCTCCAGTATGTAGGCGATCTCAACGCCTTCCTGCTCTGCGTAAAGCTCCATCAGTATCCGCAGTATGTCGGTTGGGCTTTTCGCATTTTTATTTCTTGCCATCGTTCCCCTCCGCTGTCTTGGTCTGTTTTACAGACCACTTTTGGCAAAAAAAATTGCTTGTCGCTCTTTGAGATTGGAAATGCCCAGCTCAACGCAGAGCGATTCAATCTGACTTGCCCGGAATTCAGCCTCATTGTTGCAACATCTTCTAAAATGTTGATGGCTCATTCCGCATTTTTCTGCCAAATAGCCAATTTTCTTACCAGAGCTTTTAATTTTGGACTCCAGCAATTCTGTGTTGGTCACGGTCTCACCTCACTTCCTGTTGGTCTATTTTATAGACCACTGTCAATATTATACCACCACATTTCAAAAAGTCAAGCGTTTTGTAAGAAATTTTTTCTCATTCATGTTGATTTTTTTAGACCAACGATGTACAATATGGTAGAAAGGTGGTGAGTAAAAATGACCATAGGACAGCGGATAAAATTAAAGCGTATGGAGCTGGGCATTTCTCAAAGGGAGCTGGCAAAGCGGTTGGGGTATGACTCTCACACGACTTTAACCGGGATAGAATCCGGGAAATTTGATGTCACGCAATCAAAAGTCGCGTTGTTTGCAGAAGTGTTGAATACAACACCTGCATACCTCATGGGATGGGAGGACGAGGAAAAACCCGTCGATCAAAAGACCGACGGGCTACGGGGCGCGGGATATTACGAGCTTAACGATGAGAATCGGGCGGTGATTGATTCTTTGATTGAGAAGCTATTAAAATCTCAATCAGGCGAATAACCTCCGCTTTATCCTCCTCAGAAAGTCGCTCGAACATTTCTTCGGGAGTCATTGCCGTTCCCCCTTTCCCTGCAAACGCTTTATGCGTTCGGTAGTACCGTACCACATCAACAGGATTATGGCATCAAGAACATTTTACCACCGATAAACTGTCGAAGTTTGTCACTACACCAAGGAGGTTTTCACATGGACGATTTATACAAGCTATCAGATAAGGTGGAAAGCGTGGCGGCATATATCCGCGTATCCACGAGTGAGCAGCATCTTCGGGGTATCAGTCTCCCTGCGCAACGCATGAAGCTGGAGGAATACGCCAAGGCGAACAATCTCCGCATCGTTGAATGGTATGCAGACGAGGGCGTATCGGGGCGCAAGCTGATCGCCAAGCGACCAGAGCTGCAGCGGATGATCCGCGACGCGGAGGCAAAGAAATTTACCCGTATCCTCTTCGTCAAGCTCGACCGCTTCTTCCGTTCAGTCGCGGAATACCACGAGTGCATGAAACGTATCGAGCCGTGCGTATGGACAGCGACAGAAGAGAAGTACGACCTATCCACGGCGAGCGGTCGCATGTTCGTCAACATGAAGCTGACCGTAGCCGAGATGGAGGCTGACACAGGCTCCGAGCGTATCCTGCTCGTCAACGATTACAAGATCGCCAACAGCCAATGGCTGTCAGGTAACTGCACCTTCGGCTTCGTCTACACCGAGGACGAGCACGGCAGACGCAGAGTGCTGAAAGACCCGGCAACGCAGGGCATCGTCATGGATATCCTTAACCACGTCATGCGGCATCAGAGCATCCGCGCTACCATGCGTTGGCTGAAAGAGGAATACGACATCGATATGCACTATTCCACGCTTTCCCGATGGCTGAAGAAGCCGCTCCTGTACGGCGCGTATCGCGGCAACACGGAATTCTGCGAACCATATCTATCTAAGGAAGAATGGGAGAAAATGCAGAACGCCATCCGTCGCAACGTGCGTGTCCACGACGAGAATCGGCACTACTGGTTTTCTGGACTCATCCGCTGTCCGCAGTGCGGTCACCTCTTAAAAGGCGGCGTGTACACAGGGAAGCGTAAGAGCGGCGGTCATTACGAATACAAGCAGTATCGCTGCCAGCATGCGTATCTGTCCGCAGGGCGCTGCACGTTCAAAACGGCGGTCTTTGAGAATACGCTCGAAAGGGAACTGCTCAAAGATATCGAGAAGTTGCTTGACCAAGCAGAGGCGAAGAATGTGAAAATCTTGGAGAAGAATAAAAAAACGGTCAAGCCGGATGTTGAGAAGCTCAACACACAGATTGACCGATTAAATTACGCATGGATGACTGGCAAGATCAGATCGGAGGAACAGTACGAAACGATGTACAAAGACCTGAACCGCCAGCTCCATGAGGCGTTGGTCGGGGAGGAAAAAACAGAAGAAGCCCGTGACCTAACGCATGTGAGAGGAAGATTGGAAGGAGGTTGGAAAGAGATTTACGCTGCACTCGACGACGAGCACAAGCGCTCATTCTGGCGCTCGATCATCGAATCCATCGAAATCGATTGGGAAGGCAACGAGAAGCGTGTGAGGGAGATCACCTTTTTTTGATCTATACCATGTACTTACTCAGCATAGCCTTCGGGCTTGGTATAGTTAGTACATGGAACATGCATAGTGATCACCATCCTGCTATATTATACCATAAACGGAGAAAAAAAGAAAGAGGGGCAAAAGCCCCTCTTTTTTTAATTTCCGAACATTGAGCCGCCGCCGAATGCTCCGCCGCCGAACGTGCCGCCTGAACCGCCGCCAGACTTGTACTCCGTGCCGAACAAGATCGCGTAGGTCTCGTCGTCAATGCCCATCTCTTCGAGCATTTCTTCAAAG
>JAGBRZ010000180.1 GCA_017632155.1 Clostridia bacterium | reverse complement strand
GGACGAGAGGATCGCAAAGCTCTATGACCTATGGTATGATCAGAAAGAAAATGTCCTCAAAACCTATATGCAGACCATGCCCGAAAGAATTCCGCTGTCGCAGAATGAGGAATTCAAGAGCATACGCAATGCCATCGTCACCGAAGCGTTCAACCTCGCCCTCGGTCTTGACGTTGTGGAAGAACCCGAAGAAGAAAATATCCCCGACCGAGAGCCGACCGAGGATGAGGTGGAGAGTGTGACGGACGAGGATCAGGAGCCGAAAAACAAATGGGAGCTGTACCGCAGAGCCAAGGAACTACTCGACGAGGACAGCAAGAACTACGATCCGAACCGTGCGGTGGAATATCTTATTGACTCTGCAAAGCAGAATAATCCCGTCGCAAAATATCTGCTCGGTAAGCTGTTCCTAAAAGGCGAACACATTCCGAAGAACGTGGACTACGCTCTGCGATGGCTTGAAGAAGCGGTGGAGGACGGCAATCCCTATGCGGAATATCTCCTTGGCAAGACTCTCCTCAAAGGCGAGGACACCGAACAGGATGCGGAACGCGCCGAGAAACTGCTCCGCCGATCTGCCGATCAAGGCAACCGCTATGCGGCATATACGCTTGGCAAAACTTTGCTCGACGGTGATGTTCTTCCGCAAGATATTCCCGAAGCCATCCGACTGCTCAAGGAATCGGCTGACATCGGTTTCTCCCAAGCACAGTATGTTCTCGGAAAGCTGTTGTACCGTGGAGCGCTGACCGAACAGGACATCCCGAAAGCTCTCGAATATCTTGAAAAAGCCTCGGCACAGAAAAATCCTTATGCCGCCTACCTTGCAGGAAAGATACGGCTGACCGAGGATGCACACAGGGACATCGCCAAAGCCATACGGCACTTCGAGAATGCCGCCGAGGCTGGCAACGACTACGCCGAATACCAACTCGGCAAGCTCTATCTCTACGGCAAGGACATCCCGCAAGACTACGATAAGGCGATTGAGTATCTGACCGCCTCTGCGGAACACGGAAACAAGTACGCCGATCAGCTTCTCCACAACATAAAGAACAACAGGAATTGGTCAGCGGGCATGGGTGTATTCCGTCTCTTCCATCACCTCGGCAGGCTGTTGCAGAATCAGTTGAACGATGAACGAATCGGTGCGGGCGGCGTGGATCGCAAGCTCCGCCGACAGATCAACGAGAAGAAGCAGGCGCAAGGTCTCAAACTTGGATAAAGGAGGTTAACACATTGGCATATATCCAATATAGCGAACAGCAAAAGGAACAGGCACGGCGAACCGATCTCTGCGAGCTGCTCCGCAGTCAGGGAGAGCAGCTCAAGCGATCCGGCTCGGAGTTTGAGTGGCGCGACGGCTCGGAGAAGGTCACCATCCGTGGCAACCTATGGTTTCATCAATACGAACAGAAAGGCGGCGATGCCATTGACTTCGTCCGCAAATATTATAACAAGAGCTATCCCGAAGCGATGGAATATCTCCTCGGCGGTGCGGACGGTACGCTCGTCATGGCAGAAAGCGTACCGAGAAAGGAATCCGCTAAACCATTCGAGCTACCACCCTGCAACGATAATATGCGCCGAGTCTATGCGTATCTCCTCACCAAGCGCGGGATCGACAAGGACGTGCTGAACACCTTTGCCCGGTACGGTTTGATCTATGAATCCGCCGACTACCACACCGCCGTGTTCGTCGGATACGATCAGAACGGTGTCCCTCGCCACGCAAGCTACCGAGGCACAGGGACGGAGTCAACCTTCCGTGGAAACAAGCCGAGCAGTACGCCCGAATACTCCTTCCATTGGAGTGGCAAGAGCGACCGCCTCTATCTGATTGAAGCACCGATAGATATGCTGTCCTACATCTCCATGCACAAGGACGGATGGCAACAGCACAGCTATGCTGCCGCCTGCGGTGTCTCGGATCGGGTGCTGTTTCAAATGCTGAAGGACAATCCGAGTATTAAAACCGTCCGCCTTTGTCTTGACAACGATGACGGTGGCAGAAAGGCAGTCAATCGCATATCCGCAAAGCTATACGCGCAAGGCATTCCGACCGAAGTCCTCGTCCCGTCCCATAAGGATTGGAACGAGGACTTATTATATCCCCCGACCAATACCGAAAGTGAGGTGAACACACCATGTCAAGCATTACGCTGTTGATCGTGATCGGCGCACTTATGGCAACCGTCCTCGGCGGTGTCACGTTGCTGAATCACATCTATAACCTAAATCATATCAAAAGCAAGACCGTAGGCGACGGTCAGCACGGAACGGCGCGATGGGCGAACAAGGGCGAGATCGCCAAGACCTATCGCCACATCCCGTTCACTCCGCAGAAATGGAGAAAGCAAGCCAAGAACGGACAGACACCAAGTATGTCCCGCCTCATCAAAAAGAAACGCTTTGGCAAGAAGGACAGCGAGATCGTGGAGGATGCGCTCCCCCAAGGCATCGTGGTGGGATGCGTTGGCAACAAGCGCAAGACCACAGCTCTGATCGACACAGGCGACGTTCATGCTCTTATGATCGGCGCGGCGGGTGTCGGTAAAACGGCATATTGGCTCTACCCGTGCATTGAGTACGCCTGCGCGTCGGGAATGTCCTTCCTCTCTACCGACACCAAGGGCGACGTTATGCGCAACTACGGTAACATCGCCAAGGACTACGGCTATCAGGTGTCGGTCATCGACCTTCGTAATCCTACGCGCTCCAACGGAAACAATCTCCTCCACCTCGTCAACAAATATACCGACCTCTACCGTGACCATCCCGATCAGCTCATGTATAAGGCGAAAGCGGAAAAGTACGCAAAGATCATCGCCAAGACCATCATCCTATCGGGCATGGATGCGGCATCCTTCGGACAGAACGCATACTTCTATGACTCCGCCGAAGGTTTGCTCACGGCGACCATTCTGCTCGTTGCCGAGTTCTGTGAGCCGAGCAAACGCCACATCGTGTCGGTGTTCAAGATCATCCAAGAGCTTCTCGCTCCCTCCAATCAGAAAGGGAAAAATCAGTTTCAGCAGCTTATGGAGATGCTACCCGAAGATCACAAGGCAAAGTGGTATGCGGGATCGGCTCTCAACGGCGGTGAGCAAAGCATGGCAAGCGTTATGTCCACAGCCCTCTCCCGCCTCAATGCATTCCTTGACTCCGAGCTGGAGCAGCTCTTGTGCTTTGACACCGAGGTGGATGCCGAGAAGTTCTGCTCCGAGAAATCCGCTATCTTTGTCATCATGCCGGAGGAAAACCCCAACACCTTCTTTATGATCTCGCTGATTATTCAGCAGCTCTACCGTGAGATACTTGCCGTAGCAGACGAACAGGGCGGCAAGCTCAAGAACCGTTGCGTGTTCTTCTGCGACGAGTACGGTACGCTCCCCAAGATTCAGGATGCCGAGATGATGTTCAGCGCATCCCGTTCCCGCCGTTTGCAGATCGTGCCGATCATTCAGTCCTTCTCGCAGCTTGACAAGAACTACGGCAAGGAGGGCGCGGAGATCATCGTGGACAACACACAGCTCACCATCTTCGGCGGCTTCGCTCCCAACAGTTCCTCCGCAGAGATACTCTCCAAGGCACTCGGCAGCCGTACTGTCATGTCGGGTTCGGTCAGTCGAGGAAAGAACGATCCCTCGGCATCCCTGCAGATGATCGAGCGACCGCTGATGACTCCCGATGAGCTGAAATCCATGCCCAAAGGTCAGTTTGTTGTTATGAAAACGGGAGCGCACCCGATGAAGGTACGCCTCAAGCTGTTTTTTGAATGGGGCATTGAGTTCGATAAGGACAACCCTTATGCCGTAGCCGAGAACGCCAACCGCAAGGTAGGCTACGCCGAGAAGAAGGTGATCATCGACGGCATCGTGAAGAAATATCATCCCGATTGGCTTGCCGAAAAGACGGCATCAGGAACTGCCGCAGGCGACGGTGTGGTGCAGACCGAGAGTCAGAGCAACGATCCGCAAAGGACTCCTCCGAGAAAATCGGGCAAGACCAAGACAGGCGGCTCCTCGCTCCGAACCGCCCCCGAAAGAAAGCCTGCCGAAGCTCCCGCCGAGCCGATGATCACCGAACAGGAGGAAACCAAGAATGAGCCGTCTTGATTTTCTTTACCGCGCTGAGCTTTCGCACCGTGCGGTCTCGGTCTATGTGTATCTCAGGGACAGAGTGAACAAGGACGGCGAATGTTGGCCGGCAATCCCCACCATCGCCCGTGAGCTGAAGCTGTCCGAGTCCACCGTCCGCCGAGCCTTACGGGATCTGCGTCGTGGCGGGTATCTCACCACCGAGCAGAGGTATCGGACAAAGGGCGGTAAGTCGAGCCTGCTCTATAAAATCCAAGCATAGGAGCGCAAAAAAAGATACCACCTACTACCAAGGGCGTACTGCGCCCATTTGGTGGCAGGTGGTACCTGTCATCATGGCAGGTCAAGTGAAGTACCCACCCTAAAGTATAACAACAGAAGAGAAAAAACGATAAAGGCTCATCTGTTTATTTCAAACGCTATAAAAATTTTTGGGAAACTTGAAGAATTTTTATTTTATTTTGTCTTTATATAAGGGGGATAATAGAAGCCGAGCATCGGGTCTGTTGACAGACCGATGCTCGGTGAATTTTTTGTGGTTATTTGATTAGGGTTTGGGTGGTAAACGGCTGCTCAAGTCACAGAAGATATCGGTAGAGAACTTGTTATAGAAATCATCCTCCGCATACTCGACCGCCATGAGCATATTGCCGTTCAGATCATACTTATAGACGTGAACGTGTCTTGAAATGTGATCGTTAAAGCGGCAAAGATTACTGTTAGCGTCATGCTCATAGGAATATGCTTTGGTTTTACTTCTGGCGCTTTCAGTATATCATTCGCTAACCTCGTCGCGCATATCTCTGATTGCAATGACACAACTCCTGTTGGTAGTAATTTGTTACACTCTTATGGATATTGCATTACACCAATCATAATAAATCATTTACAATTCATCGTAGCACGAACTATTCATGGATGATCACGGGTATTTGAATATTGTGTCAATATCCAATCAGCATAATAACTCGCTTGTTTTTCCAATCCTCTTATCGTGAGAGTTATGTCATTAAGCCATTGCAAATAATGTATTAATTCGTGTGACATACACCATAAAATTTCTGCTAATGCATTATCTTTTCCATGTTTGTTGAGTAACTCCATGTAGTCGCCTGTTGCAATACGTATATATGGTTCATCCTGCTTATTACAAGGTCCCCAAAAAGTTCCGAAAACTTTTTCGCCATCGCAAGATTTGATAACTTTTGCCGCCTTAACATATACCGTTACTCTTTTTGGAAATTCAAAATTTCGTCTTAACCAATTTGCAAAGTCTTTGCATGCACGTTTTACCTCATCATCAACATTTGTTTCGTATCTGACTCGCAAACCTGTTCTACATCCTAAAAAAACAACATTTTGCTTCCACTTTTCTAATTTTGGAATATTCACAAATCCTCCTAAAAAATCTTCGCAAATTTTTCTGTGGTAAAATGTTTCCTATGGTCCTTTCCAGGTGTATGGGATTTTGGTTTAGCTGGTTTTCCATCGCGCTTATTATTTCTAGGTTCCCACTTGTTTCCTTTTCTCGCCTTGTTTTTGAGCTCTCGACCTTGTTTTTTCTGTTGTGCTCTACCATATGGATCTGGATTGTAATCTTCTTTAGCTTGGATATCAATCGAGGATTCTTCTTCAGGGAAAAGCGTTGTCCCTTCCATAATGTTATTG
>JAGBRZ010000179.1 GCA_017632155.1 Clostridia bacterium | reverse complement strand
TGTCAGCTCTTGAAAAGCCGAACGTGATGATAAATTGAACAAAAGAAAAAACTGCGCCCGATGCGAGCACAGCAATAATGATTTCTTGCATCGGTCTCCCCTCCCTTCTGGAATAGAAAAGGGGAGCAGATCGCTCCCCTTTGTATCTCAATCAAATTTCTGTTTTGCCGAATTAGTTTAGCCTTACCGTTTCAATCAGTATGCCTGTGACTATGCCTTTTGAATTGGCAAGGCTCGATTGCCGAATTAGTCTTATCTAACGTAAATCTTAACCCCAAATGTATAGCCTGTCGGTATGCTTACTGATGATACCGCTAAATGCGTGCTATCTGTATAGTCCGCCTCAAAGTAAAGTCTGTCATTTGTGGTTATCATTTCATCAAAGAAAACACCAACATTTTTTAATTCGTAAACAGGAATAGTTAGCGATTTTCTGATACGCTTACCGATTGAACCAACATTAAGATATAAACCAAAATAAATTTCTTTAATATTGGTCATATCCTGTGTTAGTGTAAAACTTGTTGTTGAGTTTGAAAGTGTAAAATCGCCAGCACCAAGCCAATTAAAACCACTCAACCCCGTGTCAATATAACTTTTCGTGTCGGTCGTGTCGTTGCCACTAATAGGTAATAACTCCGCAGTGTTTATCGTACCGCTAACTTCAATCGGGTTGCCGTTTTCGTCTATGTATAATTGTTTAGCCATTGTAAACCCCCTTATCTTGCCTTAACAATACAAATGCAATTAGTCCAACCCTCAATTAACACTTTACGCAAATTGATTGTATTACTTGAATAGTCCAAAGCACCCATATAACTATGCGTACTGTCTTGATAGATTGAGAAGTGAATTACGTTTGTGTTTGAAAACTCCGCAACGTCAACAACGTAAGTATTAAAATATGTAGTGCCGTTGATTTTCGGGTAAATAAGCAATTCAGAATAACCCGAAATGTTCAAAGCGGTTCCGCCTTCCGTTATCGTGCCAAGCGTAGTCCAAGTCTTTTTAGCCTTACCGCCTAACGCAGTGTCAAGGCTTGTCAATTCGTCAGCAACACTAACACCGCTTGAATATTCAATGTCGCTTGCGGTTGGGTTTAGGTTAGGTGCGTCTGTTATGACTATATGCGTGTTTGCGTATGGGGTGAAGTCTACGATTGCGTCATACTCCGCCTGTGTCATTTCGACTGTGGTCGGCTTTGCCTTCCACTCACCGCCGATATAACGCAAACTGTCGCCTTCCTGTTTGCCTGTCGTGTCAACGTCTGACAAGTCGTCAAGGTTGCCAACTGTGGAAACTGTGCCGTTTACCCATTTTGTACCGTCCCAGACTAACGCTTCGCCCTGTGCTGGGGCTGTGGTTTCTACGTCGTTCAAGTCGTCAAGGTCTGTCGGTATCGCTGCCAAAACGCCCTCGGATGTTACGGCATAGCCTACGCCGTGCCCAGCCGTTGGCGCTGCGTCAAATATTACGGCGTTGCTGTCATATTGGTCAGCGACTGCATCCGCGATCTGCGTCTCAAGGTTGTAGATAAAACTCTCGGAGGGATCGCCTCCAGCCTCGGGGCTCTGCTCTACTGCAAGGATGAGGTTAAGCGTGCCGAGAAGGTCACCGCCTTCTTCAATCTTGACTTCTGCGAAGCTATCACCTGCGCACGCGGTCATTTGCTCCGTGGTCTCGATGATTACATAGGAGTCGCTGGTGTTGGTGATTCCTTCCGTAACGACGTGACCGTCTGGCTTCCTTACCGCGATGCTCAACGTCTCCGCTCCTGTCAGTGTGTAAACTGCGGAACCATCAAAAAGGTTGGCGCGGAACTGTCTGCCCTTGTCATACTGGGAAGCGTGGAGCACCGGGCGCGCTCCTGTCGGTATGAGGTTTAAGTTTATGGTCTCCATGTTTTAACCCCCTAAATTATTGATTTTTTCTTCGAGCGCTGCGATGCGCTTCTCTTGCTTTTTGATGATGTCCTGCAGGTACGGGATCATGCCGACATAGTCCAGCGTGGCGGGACTGGTCTCGCCTTCTGGAGTGACAAGGTTCGGGAGGACCTTCGCAACGTCTTCAGCAATAAAACCGCGCTTGTCTGTTCCCTGTTCTTTGTTCTTATAGTCGAAACTGACCGCATCGAGCTCGAGGATCTTCTCCGAGTCTTCTATCGGCTTGATGTTGTCCTTAACTTTTCGGCTGGATGTCTGTGTCAATGAGACGCAAGTTATATTGCCGCTGCTGGCGTCTTCCGTAATTGTCGCCGTGTCGCTTGAATTTATTAGATATAAAATTCCCGCGTTTGAATTTCCGACAAATAAGCGCACGCGAGGGTCCCCGGCTGTGTTATAAAGATAAAATTGTCCGCCGTTTGTACCGGTCCACATTGCACAAATATTAGTGTCGCTGTTCTTCCTCAATGCGAGGATGCTACCGTCACTAACTGTATGTGATAAATAAGCCCTTATATTGTCGCTGCTGTCAACGAGAGTGAAGTTGCCCTTCGCTTTTAACTGGTAAAGGGTCGCCTGCCCGTTTGTCATATTTATCGAGGAGTTGCCCTGTGTGTCGCTTATCGTTCCCGCTTTGATGAGGTCCGCGTTAAGTGTTCCGCTCGTGATAGCGGTCGCCACGATCTGCCCGTCGGAAGTGAGCGCTAACTTGCTGAACGGTCCCGAGTAAGAATTTCCATATGCGAGGCCCGACTTGTTCCAGCGCCATACTTCCGTCGCTGTTGCCGGGTCTTCTGTGTTCATTATGAGGATCTCGTCGGGTTTTCCGTCTCCGTCTGCATCGTGAAGGATGACATAACCGCCCAAGTTTCCCGTTATGAGTTCCGTCGCTCTGGTGATCGCTTCATTCATAAAGGACTTGCTCGGAACCTGTGAGACTTCCTTCGCCTGTGTTGCTATCGTGTCGGCGATGTTTGTCTTCGCACTTCCGAAAGTGGTCTGTATGTATCTCTCATTCAAAACATCCCAGACCGTAGCGATGCACTTGGCCGTTGCGGTGATTCCTAAAGGCTCATAAACAATATGGACCGTGTCACACAGATCCACGCGCTCCGTTAAGCCTTCGAGCTGCACAAAATTTAATGTGATGTTATTGAAGACGTTCGTGAGGTCATTGTTTGCGATGTATCTGTTCGCAAGGTTGGCGAGCTGGGTGGCGATCGGTGTCGAACTCTCTGGATCTACGTCTTGCGAGAAGTCGATGGCAAGGTCACGGTCTACGTCTAAAACGAGCCCGGTGCTTACCTTCGTGCCTACTGTCTTGTTCCCGTTCGTGTCAATGAAGAACGGAACGATGCCAGTGGCAAGGTTCTCGATGCTTACGTCTTGATTTAACTCTGTGAGGTTCTTCCCGTATCTTATATAAACTCCGCGGTCTGTTCCTCTGGACTGCAAAAGGCTTGCGGTGTAGTTGTCATATTTCCACTCGCCGCCGTAAACATCCAAAAGGCTCCCCTGTTTACCTCCGAACCACGAGCGAACGCTTGACGGTTCTGACACGCTGAAGGGGGCGCTGACGGTCTTGTCGGTGTTAATGGTAAAATTACCCGCCTTGCTCTGGAGAAGCGCACAGGCCTCAACACAGGAGCCAGCAGAGCCGCCTGTGATGACCTTACCGCTCAGATCATAACCGATATGTCTGGCGAGGATCTCAAAACGGCCATTGATAGCCTTGCCTACTTTGTAGATCCTTAAAAGCTGAGGGTTGTCCGTTGCGTTCGGTTTAACCTTGATAAACCTGTTCGGCTGGATGTCCTCGGCATGGATGCCTTCGGCTGCATACTCAAGCGTTAACTCATAAATGCCATTACGTTCTTCTTTGACTTCAGCCTTGAGGCAGTCGGTGAGCGATCCCAGACCGTAGTCGGTCGGGACCGTTCCCTCTGTGATTGTCTGGTATAAAATCGGGATCATGTTGTATAAACCTCACACGGTAAAATATCGCGGAGTGATCTCGACCTTTGTGACTGTTCCAGTTATGCCGATCGTGTTAATGCCGGGGAGCAGTGTCGGGAATGTTCCGCTTATGTTGTTGTTCATGTTTTCCGCGGGGAGTCTGTAAGCGTTCATAGTCTCGCAATCTATGTTGATGTAGTCCGCGAGCGTGGCGCTCATCGTGGCACCACCGAACGCTATCGTCACCGCTCCGGTTCCCTCGATGTGAATGAGGGGCTTGGATGTGTACCTTGTCGGGTTGTTCAGTTTGTCCCCGTTGGTGACTTCTATCGGGTGCTCTGCATCCTTATAAAAGCGCTCAGCTCTGCAGGTAAACGTTAAAGTGCCGTTTCCGTACTGCGTGAGGTGATTCTCAAAGTTTGAACCGCCCGAGTAATAAGCCAAGCGGAAGACGTTGGGCTCGAAGTTGTCCTCGAGTCTCTGATAGCCTCTTTTTGAATTGAGCCATCCCAGAAGTGCATCGACCGAAGTGGCGAGATCCTCCTCGCCTGTCTTCGTGAGCCATACCTTATAGGAACGTGTCACGTCATTCCAAGCATCCTGCTGGATGATGACGGAGCCATTCCTTCCCGGTATGTTAAAAACTTCCTGTTTGCGTGTTGATCGTTCGAAGGTCGGAGCCTCGGCGATTACCATGCCGAAGTCGCTCGAGGCTTCGCCCCCATATACTAAAAGGCCCTGCCTGTTAGTAATCTCGTTAAATAACTCAGCCATAGACCGCGCTCCTCCTCTGTGTCATTTCTTCGAGCTTGTAAGCGATGCGGTCAGCCAGATCGTTAACGTCTTGGCCTTCTGCTCCGTAGACGTTGATCGTGATGGCTCTGCCATCCGTTCCGACTGCATCCCTCATCATGTTTAATAACTTGTCGGTTCCGATGATGATCTCGCTGCCTACTTCACCACCGCCGAGGAGCTTCCCGTCTTTTTCTCCGAAGATGGTCGCACCGTTGAGCATCATCGGCTCGTTCATGGCCTTCGCATACCAGTCGATTCCAAAGCTCGGAACGCTCGGAGGATCAAGTGAGAACTTTCCGCTAATGTTGAAGTGCGGCATCTTTAACTTCGGGAGTGACCACTGGAAATTAAAGAAGCTCTTGACCTTGTCGATGCCGCTCTTGACCGTGTTCTTGACTGTCTCAAATATCGAATGGAATTTATCCTTTACTGAATTGAGGCCGTTTGTTACAAAATTCTTGACTGCGTTGATACCGTTCGAGAATGTATTCTTGATTGCGTTCCAGACCGTGCTCGCGCCTGTCTTGATGTTCTCGCCTATGCCTTTTAGGAAATTAACCACCGCAGCGATGCCCGTGGCCACGATGTCACTGCCTTTGTCAATGAAACCGATGAGCAAAGCGCCGATATTTCCGAAAAGTCCGACAATAAAATCAATGAGTTCCGGGACCGCGTTGACAAGTGCCATAAATACGGCACCCGCGAGCTGCAGAACCGCACCTATGAGCATCTGAACGTTTGAGGGCTCCAAAAGGCAGTTGATAATCTCGCCTACGATGCGGATGATAGCGGGCAATATTATCGGAAGGACCAGACTGATCTGGTTTATGACCATAGTCACGAGCTGGATGAGACCGTTAACAAATGCGTCAATATTTTCGGGGCTTGATAACCACGTTACGAGGTCAGTCGTGAGCTGTAAAAGGCTCTGGATGATAATAGGCAGACATTCAAACAAACTCGACATAATGCCCTGTATTCCTGCCGTGATTGCAGGAAGTAGCTGGGGAGTCATACCCGTCACTGTTAAAAGGGCTTGATTAATGAAGCTGAAGATTGAAGTGACCACCTGTGGAAGCATAGGCCCAAAACCAGCGAGGAGGGCCGTGACTATGGCCTCCGCTATGGCGAAAAATTGAGGGCTGAGCTCTGTGATCTTGCTCGTCACTCCCTCAAGGCCTTCCTTGATCTCCTCAATGCCACCGTTACCGCTGAAGACCTTCGACAAGCCAGTCATAACGGAAGTTATGCCCGGGAGGAAGTCCTTCATCATGCTAATTTTGAGGCCCTTGAGTGAGTCCTGCACGTCTATCAATGTGTCTTGGTAGTTGTCGCTTGCGGCGATGGCTCCCTCATCCATATAGGCGCCCAGTTCATACATTTTTTGCTTTGACTCATCGAGCTCCTCGTTTGTCATCGCAAAAATGCCGCCAAGCTCTACGGCTCCCTTACCAAGTAAGGAAGAAGCGAGAGCCATGCGCTCCTGTTCGTCTGTGACGTTCTGGAGAGCCTTGACCGTTGCCTCAAACAATTCCGCTTGGTTCATGCTCGCGAGCTGTTCCTGCGAGATACCGAGAGCAGTGAAGGCATCACTTCCGGAGACTGCGGCATTTGCCAGCGTCTTCATGGCGGTCTTCATCGAGTCGATGGAACTGCCTGCCCTCTGGAGTACAAAGTCCCACTCTTGATAGCTCTGCGTGTCCAGCATCATTTTCGCCGCGTTGTCGCCAATGGCGTCACCCATAGCGCTAACGTCGTTCGCAGCGTCAATAAACGCTTTACCTGTTGCGATCGCTGCGCCTGTGGCTGCGGTCAGTGCTGCGCCTATTACGGCGCCCGTGGTCTTGAGAGCACTGGCGAAGGTGTCGCCGAACTTTTTACCGCCTTCTGTTCCGGCACTCTCGGAGGCCGATGTCGTGACTCCTGTGAGTTCTTTTGTGATCTCCGACTGGCTTCCTGCCATGCTCGGGATAATCGAGACGTAAGCCTGTGCGACCTCAATCTTTTCGGCCATGTGCTTGTTTCCTCCTTATCCACTCGCGCAAGTCGGTAATAGGAACGGCTCCCGAACCGATGCGCTTCTTTTTATCGTCTTCCCTTCCCGGTCTCGGGTAGGGTGTTACTTTCGCTTTTTTCTTGCCGTGAGTTGCGTAGTTGATGACGTTCGCATTAACTACCTGCAGAAGGTCATATATGTCGGCGAGGATCTCGTTCGTTTTGAGTGTGTGGTCCCAGCCTGTCGCCTTTCCGAGGTCACGGGCGAGAGCACTGTCACCGCCCAAGTTTTTAATGAACGAATAGAGGGAGCGCCACGGTAGCGCTCCCCCTGCATCGTCTAAAAGGTATGATGTCCTTGTCATGAGGTCATACTCTAATGCCTCAGCGTGTTCTTCACAGAACTCCGCGAGGCTTATGATTCCCCCAGACTCACACCGCTCGCCTTCTGTGTCGCTTCGCTCCATGCGTTGATGATCTGCTTGAGCTCCCCGACTGTGAGGTCATCCATGAGTTCCTTGCCGAGATACTTCTCGAAGAACTTCATGACGTTCTCCTCTTTTTTCATACCTGCGAGCTCTTTACGCTTGAGCTCTGTGCCGAGCGGTATCTTGTAGATTTCGCCCTCGATCTCTACTTCGAGGACTTCCCTTTTGTTGCGTTCGAGTTTCAAAGTGTTAGGCATGGTATAACCTCCGAAAAACTAAAATTAAGATGTGACCTGTCCGTCATCCTTCATAAATGTCCAGCTTGCGGCCTCGATTGTAGCGGTCCATGTGATCGCTTCAGTAGGTGCGAAGCTGAGATCCTCAACGTCTCTAACGATTCCCTTTGATGTGCCGAGCATCATCATGTCATCGCCATCCTTCATAATGAAAAGGAAGCCTGCAGGTGATGCGGAAACACCGGGAGCGACATTAACGGAAACGAGTGCGCCGTGGTTGGAGTCTGCTGCGCTTACTGCGACGTTGGAAGCGCCGAAAATGGTCTCGAGTGTCTTCTGCGTTGTATACATGAGGGGAGCCTGTACGGTTCCGCCCTCATCGGATGCGATAAGTCTCTCGACTTCCTTCGCCCAGTTACGGAGCGGATCAGAGTCCTTGCCTGTGCTCCATGTGATACCGTCAGCCGTTACCGCACCGACTTCGGACCACGATGAGAGTCCTGTGGAGTCGGAAGGATAAGCGGGGAGAGCTGTGCCTGCGGGCGCTGTGTAAAACATACCAGTCGCGAGACCGATGCCCAGATTTACATTGTTAGATGCCATAAGCATTAACCTCCTAAAGTATTAAGATTCCTCGGGAATTTCGTGCGCTTCACGGTGTGCCGTTACCAGAACGGTAGCCGTGCAAAGTTTCAAGTCCGGGCGCACGGGATCACTTCCCCACCTTGCCAGACTGTTAATAATTACGTTTCGAAGGGCGCCGACTTGGTTGCTCGCCTGCACTTCCAGAACGCCGAGGGCGTTGCTGATAAGTTCATACGCATCGGCATCCGTCTCAGCTCTCGCGTCGAGTGTCACCGTAAACGTGTCAATCGTTTCGGATGTTCTTCCACCGACTGCCGTAATGAGCAGGCACGGGAGCGGGTACGTCTTCGGGAGTGGTCTCACGTAAACCGTGAAATACTCCGAGAGTGCGAGCCTTATCTGCTCCTCGATGTCGTAAGGTCTTAAAATGTTCATGTTATGGCCCTCGTGAGTGCTTTGTCTTCTGATTCTGCGATCATACTGTTCTTGTCGGTCGTGCTGACAAAACCAACCCATCGGCCTCCGCCATAGTTACCGACTTCGGTGCTGGATCTGAACCCTTCACCGCCTCGGGTGTTATTAGCGTCTGCCCTTGTCTTGATTTCCTCCGCGGTCTGCTGCACGAGATCGTGACAACCTTCGGACAGTAAGATCTGACGGAACCCCGCCGAGTTGAAAACGATGCGAGCGTTTGCCATTGTTCAGCCCTCCCATAAGACGAGATTAAGCTGGACATTCGAGAGCAGTCTCGCACCTGTCCACTTCTTCGGTTCTCCGTTGATCGTGTATGTTTTTCCTTCGAAAAGGATGCGGTCGCCTGCCTTTACGTCAGAGCCTTCCGGGAGGTAAGCAGTGAGTCCTTCAAAAATGCCTAAAACGCGGCCATCCTCCGAGAGTGATGTGCTCGCAGGCTGAACGCTGCAGCCTTTGATCACGAGCTTCGTGATTTTGTCCTCACTCCAGTCGGGAATAGTCGAGCCTCTTGATTCCCTTGTGCCCGGTCTGATTCGTGTTATCTCTTGAGTGCAAAATGTCGGGAGCATATCAGTAGACCCCCTTCACCTTGTAAACCCCGAGAGTCTCACGGGTGTCATCCATGAGCGCCCCGGAACCCTTGCCCGACCAAGCCGAGCTATATGAGACAGACACACCGCCAGCGGTCTCGGATGTTACTCCGTAGGAAGTTGTAAGCGCACGCGCCACGCTGTTCGCTGCGATTTCCTTGACCAGCGGGATGGCTGTATCGGGGAACCCTGCAGTATACTTCACGAAGATCTTGGCACGTCTGTCCAGAAGGCCAACGTCGAAGACCTTCAGAAGACCGTCACCCATTCCAAAGTCGAAGCGGTCAGAGTCCTCGATGATCTCACCGTCCCAGTCCTCCGTGTCGCTGTTCCATTTTGCATTAAGCACTACCTTCTTGATCTCCGTGACGAACGTCGCGGGGAGCTGGATGAGAAGGTCGGAACCGACAAACGCGTCACGAAGATCGTGCACGTTGTAGAGCATCCCACAATCAAGCGAGGGGCTGATATGCCACCCGCAATAGTTTCGGATGCCTGCCGATGCGCTCGGGATGTTTGCGGAGATTCTGGAGTCGGTTGTCCCGAACTTTCCGCCTGTGAAGTTTGAGAAGTCCTGCGCGGTGATAAGGTCGGGGAGTGTCTGGCAGTCCATAATGTAGCCCCACGGGGTCAGTTGTCCGTGTTCAAATTCGCTCATTTGTTGCTTCCTGCCTTCCTTGCCTTATTTGCCGGGGTCTTCTTAGCCTTATTTGCAGGCTCTGGCTTTGCCTTCTGCTCCGGTTCGACTTCCTTGACGGGTTCGACCTTCTTGGGCTCTGCCTTCGGCTTGCCGTAAGGTATAGCCTCGGCTGGTGCAGTCTCGGGATCGAGCCAGACCTTCGAACCATTCAACATATAGATTTTCATCGGGTGCTTCCTCCCTTCTTCGAGATTATGAAAAGCGGGAGCCGATTGCTCGACTCCCGTCAGTTTCATTTTTTAAGACTCAGAGTCGAGAAGGACTACGCCCTTCTTGTCAACTACTGCGCAAGCGAGACGCTCCTCTGCAAGGAGTGTGACTCTGTTATAGAGTGCATCGTCTTCGTTCTGCTCGTAGAGTCTTACGTCGATGCCGCCCTTCTTCCAAACCTTAACGGCTTCCTTTGCAGCTACGAGAGCCTGTCCGCTTGTTACTGTGGAAGATGCGAAGATCTGAACGCCCCAGATAGCGGAGGGGATGCCATAAGCACCATTACCATAAGCGCCTACGAAGTAGCCGCCGCCATAATACTGCTTGTTTGAGTCCTTAGCTGTCATAAGTGCAGCGATGTCGGAAGGGTTGAGAATTACAACACTTGCATCATATGCGCTGTCAGCCTTTACCTTGAGGATAGCGTTGAGAATACCATCGGCAAAAGTTACATTTGTGCCGTCGTATGTCTCTGCACCGATTCCAGTAGTGCCAGCGATTGCGCCGATAACTGTAGCATCCTCGACCTTGCCGAGCTGGTAAACGAGTGAGTTCTGAACCTCGGAAGCGAGGAAGGGCTCATCATAAAGGATCTCGTCTGTCTCTTTGATGTATGCAGCGATCTTGGAGAGTGCGAGAGTTGTGCCTGTGAATGAGGTGCTGTTCTGTGTCTTCTTAGCGCCCTCTGCTGTTACTGCGGGAGTGCCCTCATAAGCGCCCTGCAGGAAGTATGTGATAGCGTTGCCGCTAATTGTTGCTACGCTGAAAAGGTCAGCGGCAGCGTTACGTCTGGGCTGGGGAGCGATAGATCTGTCTACGTCTGCGATCTGTACGCTTGTAACTACGTCTGTAGCTGCCTTGAGGTGCATAGATACACCGCTCTTCTTGTCTGTCATCTCTGTAGCTGACTTTGTGAACTGTTCCAAATCTGTCATGTCTTTAACCTCCAATGAGTCTGTATTTTTTTCTTCGGCTGGGCCGATGTTCTTGAGAAGCTCTGCAGCCTTCTCAGCCTTCTCGATCTGTGTCTCGAGGTCTGCGATGTCCTTGACGAGTGTCTCGCCCTGTGCGAGTGTCTCCTCACTTACGTCTTCAGACTTGAGAGCGGGCTCGAGGTCGATGAGCGCCTGCTTCTTCTCTGTAAGCTGTTCCTTGAGTGTCATGTGTCGGAACCTCCTGCTTTGATTTCGTTGATTTTTGCGAGAATGTCCTCGGCTTTTTTCGCGTTCTCTGCAGTTGTCGGCTCCTCTGATGCCTCATTGACCTCGACTGTAGGCTCCGCGTTCTTTGCCTCGTCTTCCTCTGCGGGTTTATCTGCCTCGCTCTCGTCAAGTAATGACTTGAGTGATTCGATACAATTACGAATGACATCCTCGTCAGCCTTGCGGTTACGTCTGCCAGCCTTGACCTCTGTCGCGACTGCGTTCTGGTTAGCGGGTACTGTGACCACGCTCACCTCGTAAACCTCGACCTTTGTGAGAACGTTCTCGACTCCTGCCTTCTTCTCTTCCTCGTTCGGCTCTCTTGCGCCAAGAACGTCATAGGCAAAACTGAATTGATAGATCGCACCGCTCTGGAGCATCTTGCGGACATCCTGCGCGAGCTGGGTGTCAAGAAAATGCGCCTCGATGTAGGGACCTTTTTCCGTGTCCTTCACACTGTCGACCGCGCCAATAACTGCGCTAAAGTCGTGATTGAAGCAGAGCGGGAACGGGTGGCCCGATTCCTCTCTCTTTTTCAATGTCTCCGTGAAGGCACCGGGCTCAATGATGTCGCCATATGAGTCGGGAGTCTTTTCGTAGGTACTAAAAAAGCCGGAGATGCCTCCGACTTCGTTCGCCTTCATTTCGAAGGACTTAAATAGATGTCTATCTGCCATGTTTTAACCTCCAGTTATTACGATCTCCGTGGTGCAGTTGCATCCGCACGATTCAGATGGATCTCCAATGTCTTCACCGGGCCAGTGCTGACCATTTGAAAAATCGGCATCAATAGGAACGCGCTCGCCGTTCATGAGCTGGTGGCTCTCTCTTGCGTTCGCTCCTGTGATCCATTCCTTTTCGATAACGCGGCCGACTACTCTCGGAGCGCCTTCGCTTATGGCTTGATGTGTTGCTTCTGCTATGGCGAAGGATGCGATCGAACCCGCCGCACTTCTCGCAAGCCTCTCGGCTGCGTTCTCTCTGACCTCGAAAACGTGAGCCGCATCGGGTTCCTCGTCCTTCTGGTCTTCCTCGAGGTGCTCGAGTGTTCTCTCGTTTATCCTCTTGGCTCTCGCCTGTGCCGCCTTTTCTATGTAGGCCCTTGTGACTTCCGTGTCATATTCCGACTGGAGCGTGTGGCTCGCGTCGATGCCGTGCTTGTCGGCTATCTTCTCGAGAGCGGGCTGGAGGTCCTCAGCGAGTTCCTTGTCCCACCTTTTCGCATCCCAGAAGTCAGTCGGTTCGGCTGAGATCTTCGGGATAACGCTCCGAGCTTGGCGCTTAAAAAAAGACGTGAGGATCGTCTGGATCTGCTCATCGTCTTCTTTGTCACTCTTGCCTTTGATTCGAAGCTCTTCGGAGGTCTTGCACGATTTACAACCGCACGGCTCCAGCTTCTTCGCTTGATTATCAACACCGGGGTAATCGTATGCGTCGCCCTGTGTGTCTCTCGGGCTTGCCTGTCCGCCCTCGATAACGTTGAGCGGTGTGATAAGTTCGTCACCGCCTTCGATAGTCGGGAGGTTATTAGCCGCTCTTGCTTCGTTCCTTGTCATCCACGGCGCACCGACTGCGCTCTGGAATATCTGCGCCCGCTCCTCAAATGAGCCTTTGAGCTTTTCTGTAAGGTCAAACTCTACGTATGTGTTCGGATCTGCGCCGACCATAGGGAGCAAAAACGCGTTGATTCTCTGCTGAAGCATCTGGATCACGGGGCCCAGACATTCAGCGTATAGCGCTCTCGCGTTGTCTCTTGCGCTTGCGTAGGTCTGTGTATTGCTATGCCAAATTAACGAAGGGTTAACTCCGTAAGCTGCAGCCACGGCCTCACGGGTGAGGACTACGCTCTGGGACCATTCTGATTCTTTGAAGGATGTGCTGAAGGGTTTTATCTCCATGCCATCCTCAAGGATCGGGATAGATCCAGCCTTCGAACCGCCAGAACCCCAAGCCTCACGGAACGCAGTCGCGAACTTCTTTTTTTGCTCTTCGTTCCACGGTGCCACGTCTTTCGGTCTTATGATCTGCGCGTTGAGTCTGCCCGAAGATTTCCAGAGCTGGCGCCTAAACCTTCCAGCCTCGACCTGTTCAGTCAATGACTGACGGAGTGCCGAGATGGGTGACAGATAACCGCCCGGAGATCCTGCGCTATATGTCCTAAACTGCACGAACTCGGAACGGGGAACGTCGACCGCGTCGCCTCCACTATGTGTGCAGATGCGGATTGTTTCGGGAGCGTATGGGTGTCCCTTGACCGGTCCCGTGACGAGCCACTCGGTCGGAACGATGCGAAGCTGGAGACCGCTCTCACTGTCTGCATCGGGTAAAAGCCAGACGTAGACGGAGCCGAAAACGAAATACTCGACCATAAGCGCACGAACAAATTCGAAGCTCGTCTGGTCCCTGTTAGGTCTCCATAACAATTTTGACGCTTTGCTATCTCTGTCCCTTCTTCGCTCGGTCTCGCCATCTCTGACATAGACCTCAAGCGGGAGCTGCGCGATCGAGTTGGCCAAAAAGTTAACTACAGCCTGCAGGTTGTCCTGTGTCTGGTATAGGTCTTTGGCCTTCATGTTTAACACTTGTGTCGACGCGTCTCCCGTGACTGTGACGTTTATCACTGACGGAGCCGAAGCCAGTCGCCAGCGTTCGAAAATACTCGCCATTTTTTTCTTTTCCTCCGTGTTTTAGATAAATAGCAAGCCACCGCCCGAGGCATAGGCTGACTCGTATATCTTTTTTTCTTTCTTCGTGATCTGTGTCGCCCCAGCGTATGCCATCGCCACAGCCATCAACGGACTTATATCGTCGGGGCTCTTTACTCTGTCCGGGAGCATTATGCCGCCGCCCAAGTTTCGGAGCTGGCACGTTCTTCCCGGTGTATCAAGTACGGGCTGAGGCAAGTGGTAAACCTTAACCCCTCCCGTTCTTGTATCTGGTGCGCACGCTGCGACCGCATCAAAAAAGCGGTTCCAACCTGCAGACAGATCGGGACCGCCCTGCGCGAGTCTCTCGACTCCGTCAAGCGTGCATATTTGCTCAGCCAGACCGCTCACGGGAGCACCTCGCTCTTGAAATGCGAGCTTTATGCCTCCGTATTTTCCCGTTCTGGCTCTGAACCAGTCGACCGCCCACTCTGTGCCCGGTCTTCTCTCAACTATCTCAACGTGATAGTTTCCATCATCACGCAGTCCGCAGACCGCGATCACCGTATTCTTTCGGTCTTGGCTCATGTCTATCCCGAAAAATAGCTCACTGTCTTCTCGTATATAACTGCCTTCATCCTGTCCGCCGAGCCACGAACCCGCAGGGAATGGCTCCGGGAGTCTCGACTCGACCCACTGGCAGAGGCACTCCGTTCGGAAAATCGTCTCGGGGTCAGTGACCGCCGCCGACTTGAGCGCTCTCTCTGTTAAAAAGCCATAACCGAGCGAAGGGTTTGCCTGCGCCCACTGTTCGCGGTCGTTGATGTCGCAGTCCGGGACCGCTGACCATTCAAAAAGGCCGAGAGTCTCGTCTTCAATGTCTTCGCCGCCCAGATTGGAACGACCTGCAGCGATTCCGTCGGGATCTCCGAGGAGTGCGTGCGCCTGTAATCTTAAATGACGAAGCACTACGCTCGAAACGTCTCCAGCATTAGACAAACCGAAAAGGATAGCGGTGGGCCTTGCCATCATCGTCTTCGATATGGCGCCCCATGCTTCCCAGTTGGTTTGTTCTCTCAGCTCGTCCATCATTATCAAGTCCGAGGACAAACCTCTCGCTTTTCTGGTTGCTGCTATTACTTTGTAGCGGTCGCCCGTGTCGAGGGTTAGTTCTCTTTTACCCGTTCCACGGTTGACCTTCTTGAGGAACTCACGGAGCTCGGGGACTTCCTCGATCTGCGTGACTGTGTCCTCAAATGTCTCGATCGCGGTCTCCAAATTTTGCGCGGTTCCGAGAACGAGGTGCGACTTTAAGCCGAACAAAAAGAAGATATTGAGGAGGACCTCAAAAAACGTCTTGCCATTTTGTCGGCTTATAAGAATTACAACGTAGCGATAACGAAAGCGCCACGTCTTGCCCTCGGTCACGATTTCCAGCGCGTGGATCGCGAGCCACTTCTGCCACGGTAGGAGCTCAACCCCTAACACTTCGCAGAAGTCAATAAAAGCAAACCCGAGCGATGTGTCTCGGGTTAGTTTGCGCAGTGGTTTAGTCCAGATGCGCGGCTCTTCTTTTCCGTAGATCATTAGCCGAGTTTCCTCCCTGCGATGGTTGTGAGCTCTGCCATAATGTTAGAAGCATTACGAACGGGCGCACCCTTTTCCACTATCTCCGCAAGGTGTCGGAGGCTCTTGCTATATGTCGCCATCAATTTTTCATAAGCGGTAAAATGCGGGTTTTCTCTGATTCCCGACTGGCCGCCTCCGTTATCATACGGAACAACGAGGGGCTCGTTTGCCATAGCTTTGCGAGACTCCTCAAGTTTTGCAGCCATAAACAGAACAGACTCAGCCAGCTCCAGAGCCTCATCGTGCAGAACGTGAACACCTGCGACGAGTTGCTCGGCCTTACTGGGACCGATTACCTTCTTCGGTGTCGGTTTTTTTACTGGTGCCTTCTTGACTGTCTTCTTCTGGGTTGTCTTCTTTTTCGGTATTGCCTTTTTTACCGTAGCCATGACGTTGTCCTCCCGTCGCTGTCCATTTGTAAAGGCACTTGAAAACGAGTGGACGTTCTCGCTTGTCATTCCGTCGAACTATTCAAGTGCGTTTTACCAATTCCACCGGGAGCGATTAACCACCCCCTAAAATCGGCCCGCTATTTTTAAAGAC
>JAGBRZ010000022.1 GCA_017632155.1 Clostridia bacterium | reverse complement strand
TTAATGAAGATGTAATTGAATTTCTTTGTTTATACATATATGTTCTCCGATGACTTATTAATTGGATAAGATAAAATATTCAATGATCTTTAGACTATCTTAATTATAACAAATAAAACTTGAAAAAGCAACAACACAAATAAAAAAGGTGTTGATTTTGATAATATAAAATAATAGCCGAGAGGAAGGCTTTTTCTTTGTCTTCAGCAGGTCAGTATTTGGTTTTCGATAGTTCGGATCTGTCCACGGATTTGCTTCTGTGGGGAATCTATATCAAAAAATGCATTTCGCCGGTTCGAATCTGTCTACCGACCCCAAAAGCCCAAAATGCATCTACAAAATTCTGAAAAACTTTAGAGTCGAAAAATTTAGTGAAATATTCGCCTTACTGCGAATGTGACGTATTCCCCACCGCAAACAGACTAATAATTTTGAAGATGCCCTCGCGTGAATCACGCGAGGGCATTCGGATTCGTGACCGAATATCAATCTCATATAATAATGGCCGGATATTCGCCTTCGGCGAAGATTCGCTCACCCTGCGCCTTGCAAGCGAGCTCTGCTATGTCCGAAATTTTAATCAGCCTAATAATTTCGAAGATGTCCTCGCGTGAATCACGCGAGGGCATTCGGATTCGTGACCGAATATTCGCCGCAAGCGGCGAATGCAAGCCGTTCTCATAATTTTGACAATGAGTTTTATTTTGTTTTTCGAATAATTCAGTTCGGCAGATGCACTGCGTCGGCTTGCCGTCGGTCACTCACCGGCCATCCCAGCCAACAGAAAAGCCACGCTTTCGCGTGGCTTTTCTGTTGGCTGGGATGGCCGGATTCGGACCGACGAATGCGGGAGTCAAAGTCCCGTGCCTTACCGCTTGGCGACATCCCATTGCGGTCCCGAAGCGTTTTTAACGCTTCGGGAATTAACTTTATAAGTGTCAGTTGCTGACCTTGAAATTCAGCTCGATCGAAGGAGTACCCTTCAGCGAGGAATTTACAACAGAGATAAAGGTCTTTCCGCGGTTGATGGTCAGGCGTTCGCCGCCCATACCCGAAATAACGAGCTCGGCGGTATCGTTTGCGCGGCTCCAACGGATCGGAACATATCTGCCGTCCGAAACATAGTAACCGTCGCCGCTGCCCGTGACAGTCACGTTAAGTCTGCCCTCGGTGTCGCCCTCGATATTTCTTGTATCCGCAAAAAGGATAAGTACGTTTCTGAAATTAAGCTGCTCGCCGTTCTCGGCATCAAGATGCGGAACGTCGCCGTGCTGATAACGGTAATAAGTGCCCGATGACGCGCTGTATACAAGCTGTACCTGCTGATAGAGCGAGTATTTCAGGATAACGTGCGTTGCCGCACCGCCCGAAAGATACATCGACTTGCCTTCGTCTATAAAGTTGAAGGCATTCTTATTATTGCCGTTAAGCGAATAAGAGTTTACATCGGCAAGCTTTGCGATTCCCTTTCCGGTTATCATCAAGGAATGCTCGTAGCCGTCATTCTTATATCTTTCAACGTCCCTGTAAAAGCCCTGAAGTGCATAACGGTCGTTTACGCCGTCAATGTAATTGAGCCCGAGCTGCGCTATCTTATCGTATCCTTGGGGACTTCCGCCCGCGCCGACCATCAAAGTGCCAAACGCCTGCGAGAAGCTGACCATATAAGGTCTTGTCGAACGGATGGGACCGAATTTGTCAAGCGTTCCCGTGCCGTCTTTGCCAAGATACTCATTCGTAATTCCGATAAGGCGCGAAATTCCCGCCTCAACCATCATCTCGATCAGAATATCCATCTTCGAGATCCCGCTTTGCGGTGCGGCTACGCTTATGTTATCGTAAATAAGCGAAATGGGGCGCACCTGCGAGAGATCCTCGGTCACGCGGAGTCCCGTCAGCGGATCGATATAGGTGATGATCTCGCCCTGCTCGTTCGTTTCGGGAGGCGTTGTCGTTTCATCAGGGACCGTATCCTCCGTACCGCTCGGTTCGAGTGTATCGTCGGGAGAGGTGGTTTCCGCTATCGGTTCACCCGTGCTCTCATCGCCACCGATATCCGCGCCCGTTGTTTCGGGTGAGCTTTCATCGGGAAGAAGACTGAAAACATAGTCACAGCCGAGCATCGGGAAGACGAGCGCCGCGCAGAGCAAAAGTGCCAAGAGCCGCAGGGTGCGGACGTCTTTTTTGTGCTCTTTCATTTTACGCTCTGTTAGCTCTCTCGAGCCAGATCATACCCATTGTAAGGGCATTATGAAGCCCGTCCTTTTCGCCCTGCTTGATGATCTTTCCGGGGTCCTTGGAATCAACGACCTGGATCAAGATCTTCTCGGGAAGGTCGTGTCCGCGCTCTTTCTTATAAGACATTATCTCAAGGATCAGGAAGCACTTCTCGCTTTTGTCACCGTAGCAGATCGTGTGACCTTCGCGGACGAGGGGCTGTTCCATAAAGTTGAGATACTTACCCTCGACGGGGGCAAATTTTTCTTCGTTTGCCATCTGTTACCTCCAAATTGAGTATTTGCCAACAATGCGGCATAATATATTATATTGTATCACATTTTGACTCTAAAGTCAATCTTATTTTGAATTTTCTTTAATTTTGCTCAAAAAATATTATCATTTTTGACTATTTGAGGGCTTTGCTTGACAAAATGCCCCGCCGAACACGGTTTATTCATTGCAAGTGTATAAAGACTATCAAATGCACACGCAAGTTCAAATTGCCTTGCTTCCCCATCCCCTTCGGGGATCCTTGAAGGCTTTGATACAACTGCAATGTGTTTCACATCGGAAATCAGATCAAGTCCCGAGCGGTTAGCGGCAAGAAGGTTCACATATGCAGTGCGACCCTTCAGATCATCAAGTCTTACTCCGAGCATGCCAAAAATTGTTGCGCGGCGCAAACGAGAATCGGTGTATCTTTTTGTAGCCGCCAATGCCATCATCTCCTCAAAGCTGACCGCTTCTTTTGCGACGGCAGAAAGTCTTTCTGCAACTCCGCCTCCGCATTCGGCGCATTCGCGGACTTTTGAAACATCGCAAGTTCGCCAAAAGAAAAGAATCGCGCTTTCAATATTCTTTGTAAGTGCAATCTCTCCCCTTTCGATGGCTTCACGTATTGCATCCTTTGATTCTTTTGGGAGCTGTTTTTCGCTGTATTCATCAATATTTCCCGCAAGAATCGCCCGTCTTATCTCGGTTGCAGATGGATAGGCTCCATTTTCCGCATCCTCGTGATATCCCGCGCCCTCGCGCTTGATGGTGATAAAGTTCATATCCGGCGCAAATTTCTTTCCTGCCTTCAAATATTCTATACCGAGAATGTCGTTTGATTTCAGGTCACCGAGCGAGGCAAAATAATCTGTTGCCGTGCCTATGCTCTTGTCCTCGGACGGCTTGAAGCTCTCCGCTCTTTCAGCAAGCTCGCGAAGTGCGTTTATGTCACCAGATTCCGAGCCGAATGCGATCGTATCAACGCCGAGCCGCGCTAGAATATCCACCCCCGCAGAGGCAAAGAACTCCGCGCTTCCCATCGAATACGGAAAAGGCAGTTCAAAGACCACGTCAGCGCCCGCGGATACTGCAGAGGTCGAGCGCAGCCGTCTCGGCATTATTGCAAGGTCGCCCCTTTGCACCGCATTTCCGCTCATCAGGCAGATGATCCGCTCCGCTCCCATTTCGCGCAAGCGCGAGATCATATATTTATGTCCGCCGTGAAGCGGATTGTATTCGCAAATTATTCCGACGTTTTTCATTTTTCGGGTGAATCCCCCTATAATTTACTTAAATTTGATATTTATACTTGAAATTATTAAAAATATGTAGTATAATATATAGGTTAGTATTATTAT
>JAGBRZ010000178.1 GCA_017632155.1 Clostridia bacterium | reverse complement strand
CTAGGGGATCTCGCAGATAACCATTACTTTGCCTTTTCTCTTGATGATTTATCACTTTTCGCAAATCTTCTTTAAGGATGGTTTCACCTTCATGTTATTACACCAACCCTTTCTTTCTTACTTTGAACGCCAGGTAATGCGTCCCTTATTGAGATCGTATACAGAGACCTCAATGTTTACGCGGTCACCGGGCAGAATTCTGATATAGTTCATTCTCAGCTTTCCCGAAATATGAGCCGTTACAATGTGCTCGTTGGGAAGCTTTACCTTGAAGGTCGCGTTGGGCAGCGCCTCAACTACCGTACCCTCAAACTCGATTACGTCGTCCTTTGCCACAAGTATCCCTCCTCTGCTATTCGTTTTGTGACTGTTCGTTTCAACTAAATTTCTTTACCAAGCCTCGTCGACCAATGTCGTAATTACGACTCCGTCCGAGGTCAGCGCTACTGTGTTTTCATAATGCGCGGACAAGCTACCGTCACGCGTTTTGACCGTCCAGCCGTCAGGCATTTCGTACACTTCCTCCGAACCGACGTTAACCATCGGCTCGATCGCAAGCACCATTCCCGCGCATAGGCGAGTTCCTCTGCCTGCCGTTCCGAAATTCGGTACGTCGGGCTGTTCGTGAAGCTCACGTCCGATGCCGTGTCCGATATATCGGCGCACCACGGAAAATCCTTGTGCCTCGACACAGGTCTGTACGGCATTTCCGACGTCACCCATACGGTTTCCGATCTTCACTGCCGCTACTCCGTCAAAGAAGCTCTGTCTTGTCGTTTCGATCAAGCGAAGTGCTTCTTCCGAAGCGCGTCCAACCGCGATCGTTCTGGCGCTGTCGCCGTGAAAGCCTTTGTAATACGCGCCAACGTCGATCTTTACGATATCTCCCTCTTCGAGGAATCTCTTCTTTGAGGGAATTCCGTGAATGACCTCGTCGTTGATGCTGATGCAAGCCGATGCGGGAAAGCCGCCGTAACCGAGGAAGGACGGCTTTGCGCCTCTCTTCTCGATCGCTTCACGGATCACCGTATCCAGCTCGAAGGTACTGATACCTTCGCGGACGTGCTCACGGGCGACGAGCAATGCCTCGCCCGTGATGCGTCCTGCTTCCATCATTGTAGCAATCTGTATGGAATTTTTGAGTTGAATCATAGAGCCTTACGCCTCAAATTTCGAGAGCGCACTCATTACGGCCGCTGTTGTGTCTGCGACCTCTTCACAACCCTCGACGCAGATCAAAAGATCCTTTGCCGCGTAGTAATCCTTCAGCGGCTCGGTCGTGTTGTGATAAGTCGTCAGGCGCTTGAGCACCGTTTCTGCCGCGTCGTCATCTCTGATATAGAGCGCCGAGCCGCAGTTGTCACAAATACCTTCAGTCTTAGGAGCCTTATAGGCTACGTGATAGGATGCGCCGCAGGACGAGCAGATTCTGCGTCCACTCATTCTCTCTACGATCTTTTCATCTGCGACCTCGATGCTGAGTACAGCGTCGATCTTCACACCCATTGCGTCGAGCGCCTCTGCCTGAGGGATCGAGCGGGGGAAGCCGTCGAGAATAAAGCCGTTTGCGCATTTCTCCGACGAAAGATAATCTTTAATAATTCCGATGACAACCTCATCGGGCACCAGCTGTCCCGCATCCATAAAGGACTTTGCGGTTACGCCCATCGGCGTACCTTCCTTTACGGCTGCACGAAGCATATCACCCGTAGAAACTGCTGGAATGTTCCATTTCGCGGAAATCTTTTCGGATTGGGTTCCTTTTCCCGCGCCGGGAGCACCCATAATGATTAATCTCATGTGTTCCTCCAATTGGTTTGTTCGGAATCAATCAAGGAAGCCCTTGTAGTTTCTGAGCGTCATCTGTGCCTCGAGCTCACGAGTCGTTTCAAGTGCAACACCGACCATAATCATCATCGACGAGCCACCGAATGCCAGAGCAGCGAAGCCCGTGAAGTTGAACATAACCGAGATGTTGTTGACGATCATCGGGAAGCACGCGATGAACGCAACCAGCAGAGCGCCAACCAGCGTGATTCGGTTCAGTACCTTCTTGATGAATTCCACCGTAGGTCTGCCCGAACGAATTCCGGGGATTGCACCGCCGTTGTTCTTGATGTTGTTTGCTACCTCTACGGGGTTGAAGGAAATAGCGACGTAGAAGTATGCGAACGCGATCAAAAGAACCAGAAATACGCCGAAGTAAGGCCAAGTGTTATAGTTAAACCAATTGTTCACAAAGTTCGTAAAGCCATTGGGCTTCATAAAGCTTGCAATGGTAGGCAGGATTGCCACGATCGAGTTTGCGAAGATAATCGGCATAACGCCCGACATATTGTCCTTCAGCGGCAGGTTCGTATTCTGACCGCCATACATTTTTCTTCCGACCACGCGCTTTGCGTACTGGATCGGAATTCTTCTTTCAGCATCGGACATCCAAACGATGAGCATGATCATTCCGAGAAGGATGATGATCGATGCGATCGAGCAGATCAGTCCGACCCACTGGAAGCCCTTGAAGCCACCCAAGGGGAATACATTGTACCACAAGGTACCAATCATCGAGAACATGCCTGCGATGATGTTTGCGAACAGGATGATCGAGATACCGTTTCCGATACCTGACTCGTTGATCTTCTCTGCCATCCACATAACGAGTGCCGCACCTGCGCAATAGCACATTACGATCACGGCATAGTGGAAGAAGGTAGGCTCATCCACCGTCAGGAAAGTTCCCGTGCCCGTTCCACCGTTTTTCAGGTAGATTGCGTAACCGATTGCCGTGACAAGTGCCAGTACAACGGTAACGATACGGGTCAGTGCGGTAATCTTCTTTCTTCCCTCTGCTCCGTCCTTCGACCATTTGCCCAAGGAATTGGGGAATGCAACGGTCAGAAGCTGAATGACGATGGACGCCGTAATGTACGGAGATACGCCCAAAGCCAAGAGCGTTGCTTTACCGAGCGCTTCGCCCGAAAGCATGTTCAGGAAGGTGAGGATGGTGCCACCTGCGACGGCACTTGCTTCTTTGAAAATAGCGGGATCAACGTAAGGAACGGGGATGTTCGCACCCAAACGGTAAAGGACGACGATAAGCAATGTGAAGAGGAGCTTCTTCTTGAGCTCCGGAATTCTCCAAGCGTTTTTCAGCGTCTTGAACATCCTTATACCTCCTCAGTCTTTCCACCTGCTGCTTCTATCTTTTCCTTGGCAGTTGCCGAAAAGACTGTCGCTTTGACAGTGAGTTTTTTGGTCAGCTCGCCGCCGCCGAGAACCTTCAGACCGTCCAGCTCCTTGCGAACGAGCTTAGCAGCCTTCAGTACCTCGATATCGATCACTGCTCCGTCCTCAAACTTGTTGAGATCCGAAACGTTGATGATCGTGTAGTTTACAGCGAATCTGTTCTTGAAGCCTCTCTTGGGAAGCTTTCTGTAAAGAGGAAGCTGTCCTCCCTCAAATCCGGGTCTTACTCCGCCGCCGGAGCGTGCGTTCTGACCCTTGTGTCCCTTACCGGCGGTCTTACCGTTACCGGATCCGGGGCCTCTACCCTTGCGGTAAGAATCCTTTGCGGATCCGTACGCAGGAGAAAGTTCGTTCAGTTTCATATCACTGCCTCCTTATGCGTTTTCAACCTTGACCAGGTGCGAGATCACTTTGACCTTACCTGCCAAGACTGCATTGTCCTCGTGAACAATGCTATCACCGATCTTCACAAGTCCGAGCGACTTTGCCGTTGCCTTCTGGTTGGGCTTTGCGCCGATCAGGCTCTTTACGAGAATTACTTTCTTCATTGTCAATTCCCTCCTTAGCCTTTGACCTGTTCTACCGAAATGTCGCGGATCTTTGCAACCTCTTCCGCAGAACGGAGAGCCTCAAGACCTGCGATCGTTGCCTTTACGACGTTGGTAGGATTGTTGGAGCGCAGGCACTTCGCACGAATGTTCGAAATACCAACTGCCTCCAGAACCATTCTCACCTTGCCACCGGCAATGATACCCGTACCGGGAGCGGCGGGCTTCAGAAGAACCTTACCTGCGCCGTATACACCAACGACCTCGTGGGGGATGGTGGATCCCTTCAGGGAAACAGTAATCATATTTTTCTTTGCGTCTTCGATTCCCTTGCGGATTGCCTCGGGAACCTCAGCAGCCTTTCCAAGTCCTACGCCAACGTGACCGTTTCCGTCACCGACAACCATCAGAGCTGCGAAACGGGCGACACGACCACCTTTAACGGTCTTGGAAACACGGTTCAGCGCGACGAGCTGCTCATGAAGATCCAGCTCTGCCGGGTTAATTTTGTTTGCCATGTTTTTCCTCCTGAAATTGTGTTCAATACAAATTTTTGTGTGTTGAACAGTGTACAAACCGGACTGATTGCAGAAGCAATCAGAACTTCAGGCCGCTCTCGCGAGCGCCGTCAGCCAATTCCGATACACGTCCGTGATAAAGATAGCCGCCGCGGTCGAATACGACTTCGGTGATACCCTTTGCGACTGCACGCTCGCCGATCTTCTGACCGACCCACTTTGCAGCTGCCTTATTTCCGCCGTTACCCTCAAAATCCTTTTCATGGGTAGAAGCAGAAACCAAAGTTACGCCTGCAACGTCGTCAATGATCTGCGCTCTGATGTTCGCATTGGAACGGTAAACGCACAGACGAGGACGAGCAGCAGTGCCCGAAATTTTTGCTCTGACTCTCTTATGTCTCTTAAGACGAGCCTTATTTGCGTCTTTTCTCGATACCATGATCTTCTACTCCTTTCATTACTTACCGGCTTTTCCGGCTTTACGGCGAACTCTCTCGTCGGAATATTTAACACCCTTACCATGATAAGGTTCAGGCGGTCTCTTGCTTCTGATGACGGCTGCCATCTGCCCGACTGCCTGCTTGTTAATTCCCTTAACAGTGATGGTGATCGGTACTGCCTTTTCAGCGACCTCAAGGGTCAGTCCTTCCGGCTCCTCAATGCAGTAAGCTGCCTGAGGCTTGCCGTTTGCCAGCAGCGAGTGTCCGAGGTAAAGCTCAACGGTCTTGCCAACCTTTGCAGCCTTATATCCGACACCGATGATCTCCAGCGTCTTGCTAAAGCCCTGCGTTACACCAACAACCATGTTGTTGAGCAGTGCGCGGGTCAGACCGTGAAGGCTTCTGTCTTCCTTCTCGTCGGTGGGACGAGTAACGGTGAGCTCGTTGCCTTCCAGCTTTATCATCATACGGCTGTTAAACGATTCAGTGAGAGTTCCAAGCGGTCCCTTGACCGTTACAACGTTGTTCTCAGCAATGGTGACGGTAACACCTGCGGGAACGGTAATCGGCATTCTTCCAATTCTAGACATTTCAATTACCTCCTATTACCAAACGAAAGCAAGAACTTCGCCACCGATCTTGGTAGCGCGAGCCTTCTTGTCGGTCATAATTCCCTTGGACGTGGAAACGATTGCGATTCCGAGTCCGTTCATCACCTTGGGCATTTCCTCGTAGCCTGCGTAAATACGAAGACCGGGCTTGGATACGCGGCGGATACCGCGGATAACCTTCTGCTTGCCGGCAGCGTACTTCAGCGTGACACGGATGACACCCTGCTTACCGTCCTCGATGACCTGGTAGCTCTTTACGTAGCCTTCCTCAACGAGGATCTCAGCGATTGCTTTCTTCATGTTGGATGCCGGAATGTCCACGGTTGCATGCTTTGCATCGTTTGCATTTCTGATTCTCGTGAGCATATCGGCGATTACGTCTGACATTTGCATAATTTTTATCCTCCTGTATGCAAGTTATTTTTTCTTGCTGCCACAGATTGTGGCGGCGGTTCGGGGGTTAAGCGCATCCTCAGATTCGCTTCCTACCGTACGTTTAGGGGGTTTCCGATTTCTCGGAAAACTTTGAGTCGGAGTGGATTCAAAGCCCGAAAGCCTTGAAACCCTCTTTCCTCAAATAAAGCCGAATTACCAGCTTGCTTTCTTTACTCCGGGGATCTCGCCCTTGTATGCGAGCTCACGGAAGCAGATACGGCAGATGCCGTACTTGCGGAGATAAGCGTGGGGACGGCCGCAGATCTTGCAACGGTTGTACTCTCTGGTGGAGAACTTCTGTGCCTTCTGCTGCTTCAAAATCATAGCCTTCTTTGCCATCTTTCCTTACCTCCTGATTAGTTTGCGAAGGGAGCGCCCATCAGCTTGAGGAGCTCTCTTGCCTCTTCGTCGGTGTTTGCCGTGGTGACGAAGCAGATATCCATACCGCGGATCTTGTCAACCTTGTCGTACTCGATTTCGGGGAAGATCAGCTGCTCTTTCAGACCGAGCGCGTAGTTTCCTCTACCGTCGAATGCGTTGGGGTTGATTCCCTTGAAGTCACGAACTCTGGGGAGCGCGAAGTTGAAGAGTCTGTCTACAAACTCATACATCTTGTCGCCACGGAGAGTTACCTTTGCACCAATCTTCGTGCCCTCACGGAGCTTGAAGTTTGCAACCGACTTCTTAGCGTAGGTGGGAACTGCCTTCTGACCGGAGATCAGAGACAGGTCGCCGATTACTGCGTCAAGTGCCTTAGAGTTGTCCTTAGCCTCGCCAACACCGCAGTTGATTACGATCTTGTCAAGCTTAGGGATCTGCATCGAGCTCTTGTACTCGAACTTCTTCATAAGAGCGGGTGCAACCTCGGCTTTGTACATATCTTTCATTCGTGCCATTAGTCATTACCTCCCATTAAAGTTCCTGTCCGCACTTTGCGCAGACACGTACCTTTTTGCCGTCAACGTCTTTAACCTTGACTCTTACGCCCTTACCGCACTTGGAGCAGTAAAGAGCAACCTTAGACGCATAAATTGCGCCTTCAGCGTCGATAATTCCGCCTACTTCACCCTGCTTGCGGGGCTTAACGTGCTTGTGGATAACGTTTACCTTTTCCACGATTACCTTATCTTCCTTGGGGGAAACGGCAATAACCTTTCCCTTTACGCCCTTGTCGTCACCGGAAAGAACGATGACGGTATCGTCTCTTCTGATATTCATACT
>JAGBRZ010000177.1 GCA_017632155.1 Clostridia bacterium | reverse complement strand
TGAAAATTTCAGAATGAATCTCAGAAGGATCGAGGGGATCGCCAGAGTTCTGTCGGACTTCCGTAACGCTGGTAAGGAGATGGTATTCGTAAGCTCGGGCGCGATCAGCGCGGGCGTTGCTAAGTTAGGACTTGAGAGCCGTCCGAAAGCTATTGAGGAAAAGCAGGCGGTCGCCGCGGTCGGACAGAGCGAGCTGATGAAGATATACGAGCACTTTTTCGGTATGTTCGGTCAGAACGTGGCGCAGATACTGCTCACCCGCGATATAATGGAGAACCCCGTTGCGCGTAAGAACGCGGAGAACACCTTCGCCACCCTTCTGAAAATGGGTTGTATTCCGATAGTCAACGAGAACGACTCCGTTTCCTTCGACGAGATCGAGTTCGGAGATAACGATCCATTGTCCGCGTACGTTTCCGTGCTTTGTCACGCGGACGCGCTTATAATTCTGAGCGATATTGACGGTCTGTACGATTCTGATCCGCACAAAAACAGCGAAGCAAAGCTGATCTCCACCGTCGCTAAGGTGGACGATACCATTCTCGGATATGCCGGCGGCGCAGGCTCCAACAGAGGAACGGGTGGGCTTATCACCAAGCTTCACGCCGCTGAGATAGTTACGGGCAGCGGTATTCCGATGTTCATCGTCAACGGTCAGAACCCCGAGATACTTTACGATCTGTTCGAAGGAAAGCACGTCGGAACGTATTTTATGTCGAATTGAGGAGAGAACGCTTCTGAATGAAAAAACTCTCGCAGATATAGGGTTGTACCCTAAAGGACAGTTTTCAAAAAATACGGTATATCTCGAAAGAGGTATGCCGTATTTTGCGTTTGTGGCTACAAATGCAGTGCTTGTCAGGAAAAACAGACAGACTTTCGGGAGAAAAAATAAGGCTCCCTTGTGTAAAGGGAGCTGTCAGCGAAGCTGACTGAGGGATTGTTCTACGAGGCGATCAATATACTCGCAAACACCCCGAAAGTTTTTATGTATTTCCGTATTCGGTATTCTGATAACTGTCAATCTGTATTCTTCAAGAAAAGCTGTTCTTTCTTCATCATATTGCTTTCCTTCCTCGGTATAATGCCCCGAACCGTCAAGTTCTATGACGAGCTTTGCCTCTGCACAGTAAAAATCCGCGATATACCTTCCGAGAACCTTTTGACGAGAAAAGCGGACAGGATAGGTGCGCAGAAAATCATACCAAAGATGTTTTTCTTCTTTGGTCATATTCTTTCGCAACATTTTTGCGGCTGGTACAATATCTTTATTGTGTTTTCTCTGCATTACAATCCCTCCGTCACGCTATCGCGTGCCACCTCCCTTTACACAAGGGAGGCTTTTAGCACATCCTACATCTTTTGATAAATTAGGATTTACAAAGCTTTTCCACCAGATACTTTGATTACCTGTCCTGTAATCATTCTTGCCTGTTTACTTGCAAGGAATAAAACAGTTTCTGCAATATCTTCTGGTTGAATTAATTTTCCCATTGGAATTAAAGGAACAACTACTTTTTCAAATTCGTCATCAATCCAACCTGTTTGAGTTGGACCAGGTGAAACACAATTTACAGTTATTCCATACTGTGCCACCTCAAGAGCAATACTACGAGTAAGTGCTTCTAAAGTTGCTTTACTTGCTCCATAAGTGATTTGACCTGCAAAGATTTGTGATGCATCTGTTGAAATATTGATAATTCTTCCATTATCACCACGATGATTAATAAATTCTCTTGTCATTAAAATACTTCCACGAACATTAACTGCAAATGTATCATCTATCACCTTTTGAGTTATGGTTTCTATAGTATCGCAACCAGTTTCATCATCTGTCGCAGCATTGTTAAATAAAATATCAATTCGTCCGTATTTATCAAGAACTATAGAATAAATATTTTTCACATCGTCCTCGTTCGAAATATCACTTTCTAAAACAATATAATCGGCACCCATTTCTTTGAGTTTAGATTCTACAGCATCTGCATTTCCTGCATTTGCTCCATAATATCTATCTACGCCATTTCTATCCATTTTCGTTGCATCAAATGGTCTATCTACCTTCTTATATACCAAAACCACTTTCGCACCTTCACGAGCAAAGGCAATAGCCGTTGTTGCCCCAATCCCCCATGGATTATTTGCTCCTGTAATTATAGCCACCTTATCTTTTAATCCGTAATCAATCATTTATATCACCTCGTCAAATTCAAGTTTATGCAACTAACGGAAGAGCAGGACGATCTGACAAACTGCTGTTCCGATCAGTTTTTAATGTAGTTAACACATAGCTTAATAAGATAGCACGCTTCTCAACGTCACTTTCCTTGGCGTAGTTAACAAAGTTGTGCCAAATAAGGTACGCAAACCTTCTCGCTCGACAAACCACGTACATGCGTCGAAGTGCCTCTTTTGTGCGGCTCGCGAGGCATTGTAAACTTCTTGCTCTTTTTATCCATACGTTAAGGTCTTTACGTGTTCCAGACACGATGGAATTGGTTGTAATAACAAACGATTTGCCACAATCTTTACAGATATACTTTTGAGTACCGTCTTTTCTTTTGCCGTTGCGAACAACGTGAGTAGCACCACAAACAGGGCAAACGCGACCATTAGCAAACCTTTCTTTTGTAACAAACTCTTCGATACTTATGGATTTTATAAAAGTTTTGCTAAAAAGGATTGTTTTAAGACGCTCTTGATCAGCGGGGCTTAACTTATCGATTTTATCTAAAATATCTTTAATAGCAGACATTGAAATCAAC